>NZ_JFXG01000015.1:0-79325 GCF_000588015.1 Acinetobacter sp. 1294243 | reverse complement strand
CCATCCGGATGATTTGCTTCCTTGACTTCAAGCTGTGGGAAATTAAATGAGTATTTACTTCCCTTGCTATCGGTAATATCAAAGGTCATCGTAAATACATCACGAGTCTTGATTGCATCAATCCAAGCAGCAGATGTTGCTGAGAACATGAAATTGGCATTTACACCAATATCCATCATTTTTTCTAAGTAGAACTCAGGCGTGTACTTACCAGAACCGATACAACGGATCGCTTCCAGATTATTATTAAAGTTGATGGTGAGTGTCTGCAGACAAGCTTTACCTTGAATTGACTGACCATTAATAAGTAGCTTTTCAACGTTTGGCATACTCACTAGAGGGCGAGTCGATGCGGGAATAGGATTGGTAACAGGATTAACCTGCTGTCGCGTAAATGAGCTACCCACTAAACCAAAGTTACCAGTGATTTTACCTGTAGTCTGGATCGTCATTTCACCTGTATTCACTTGAATACCGCGATAAATAAAGACTTGACCAATATCTTCAAAGACTTTTACTAAGGTAAGTGACTTACGGACTCCACCACCAAAACTCAAAGCATTACCAGCCCAGTTATTGAAAGCGAGAACATTTAAGAATAAGTCAAAGGTACCTAGAGATAATTCAAACTCTAGTTGACCAGTTACTTCGGCTTCCGTTACAACAGCACCTTGGCGAAAACGTGAATCAACTACCTCACTACTATCTTCAGTTGTGACATTTTCAGTCAAACTATCATTAACACGGCGAACTGTGTACCAGATCGGGTTTGCTGGGGTTGTTCCCAATACTGCTTCTTCACAAGCATATAATCGAATTTTTGCGCCTGAACTCATTTATGGCTCTCCAAAATTTAGGCAATAAAAAACCCGCTGTGTAAGCGGGTTATTAAAGTGTTTCGTCTGTGTCTGAGATTTCTGGCGGTTCCACACCATTCATAGCTGCAGCTACAGCCGCGGATAAATTTGTTGGTTGAAAGTCTAGAGGAGTCTCTGTTGGAATAATTTCGGTATCTGGCTCAGGTTCTTCATGTAATCGAATATCGATCCAACGGGTTAATGGAATATCCATTGGATTTTCATGATCAGCAACAACTGCAGCAAGCTCAAAATCAAATTTACGCTTATAGGTCTTAATTGAAATGTCGCCATTTTCTAGAGTTGAATACTCTACGGCAACCACTTTATTACCGTTGGCATCTTTGGGTAACTCAATGTACCAACCTTCTTGAGCAAAACCCAAAGAACCTTTTAGAAGATAATTACCTACATCAATTTTTTCAAATTCAACCGGCTGTTTTCTTGCTTGGTCATTTAATTCTATTGAGTCAGCAAATAGCTTAACGATTGGTGAAGAAGACTTAATAAACCCATTTGCATCTACGGTAGTATTTGACTGTGTCCAAAATTTATACCAAGAACTCCATGCTCCCCCTAATTTACGACGAATTGAAGGAGAAATTAATTTAGTGTCTACTCCATTACCATCGAACGAAATTTGTGTCTGATAATTAGGACCATCAGATGCTAGATTTAATTGCAGTACTGTTTGCCACTGCGAAGCAGTGCCTGAGTTCGTCCAAGTTTGCCCAGAATAAATGCCACTAGGTAAATTTGCGGTATTCAAATCAACACTATTCGTGGCCTGTAATGTGGTTAAACCTAAACCAAAGTTGTTATAAGTTTTACCTGCACGATAAATATCACCACCAGCAGAGATATAAAGATTTGCAGCTTCATTTCCAGAAGTGGTTTGATTAAATGTTGGTAAAGACCGAAGCTTACTATTAAAGATAGTAGTATTTGCTGTCACATTTAAAATGCCCGCTCCCGCATTAGCTGGATCCCCGCCTGTAGCTAAGAGACGAACATCATAATCAGTTGGAGCTCCCGATGTATGCAGATCAATAAAAGTATTGCCAGCTACCGAGAGTGATCCCATTTCTACCGCAGTTGTAGCTGAGCTTGTTGATGTACCTAAATCTAATCGTTGTGCCCCCTGACAGTTAACAATAATACCTGTCACACCAATTACATTTCCATCTGCACTTCCAATATTGGCTGCAGCAGCTGTACCTGCACCTTGAACTTGAGAAAGCTGTGGATTTAAGTTTGGAATACCCGAGGCAAATGGCAGCATAAACTGCCGTTTTCCCTGCGAAGCGTTATATGGGAATGGCCGATGATCCCAACTAAATTTAAAAACAAGATTTGCCATTATGCTGTTACCCCGTCAATCACTTGGAAAGTCAAAGTTTCAGTGTGCTGTGTAGTACCACTAACTACAGCTTTAATATCCATCTGACACAGACCTAAGGGCCAAGTTGCAGTGCTTGCACTAGATTTAATATTCAGCCATCCCTTCTGTGTGCTCTGATTTAATGCTGCACAAGTCAATGTGGCCACCGCTGCACCATCCGCTAATGATTTAATCTGTGATGTGAACGTGTAGCCTGTCAGATCAATAGCACGGCGAACATCATCAGGTGGATACTGCAAAGCCTCATCAATATCGACAAGCTGCAAGTTCAAGTTGAATGTGTCACCACGCTTAAACACGAAATTGCTCATAAGTGATTCCTATAGACATAAAAAAACCACCGATGAGGTGGTAGTGAGTAAAACAAAAAAACCGCCCGAAGGCGTGTGCTTTTTCAAGTGATTTTATGAAGCATTATTACGATAGATGGATTTAAAAGATGGAATCTTGTTCTCATGACCACAACGGCTGCACTTGTTATCTATACCTGCATAATTAATACGCATTAATTCCGAAATGGTTTTCTTATCAAGATTATCTGGAGGATTACTCGAAATTAATAAGATGTTACTGATAAGTTCTTTTCTCTCAGTTAAATACCTTACGTAATCTTCATACATTTCGTCACCTCATCTTCCAATTGGCTCTGATTAAATCGTTTGCCACATTTGCTACAAATCCAAATTGATAGATGCTCAATACTTTCTATTCTCGAATATTCAATATTTTTGTGTCTGCATGGGATTTCTTCTATGTCCTCATATTCGAGAACCTCACCAGTTACCGTTTCAAAGTACCTTTTTGCCATATCAATTCACCGTAAATCCAATGGTCACATTGTATTGCACAAAGTCAGCATCTTTACCAACTTTAATAGATTGTCCGTTCAAACATTCCAGATCATCAAAAGAGAAATGTTCAAAATGAGCCAATAAAGAATCACCGAGAATCGTTAGTGCTTTTTCTCCTACATGAAGTCGATCAAAACACTGAACCATAATATTACCGGTACGACGGTTACAAGGCTTATCTGCTACACCTGAAATAAAGCTAGCACCGCCTGCAATGGTTAGACAACACCACAAGCCTTCCTTTGGCACTGTAAAGCCTGGTGCATTTGGATACTGGATTCTGTCCTGCGCAATACCAGTAAAGCTTTGCATACGATCGATAATAGCTTGCCTTGTCTGCTCTAAAGTCATTGCCATCTTAACCACCGTATTTTTGAGAAATATAAGTAAACGTGGTGTTGTAAATACCTTGCGGTGCTTGATCAGACCAACCATTTTCTAAGCGTTCAGCGTATGGCTGATTATTCTGGATATATACCATATTACCCAGCTTAAACTTGACCGCTTGAATAGCAGCATCTTGAACGGCGTTTGTTTCCGGTCCACGTACACCAAAGTCACCAGATCCAATTGAAACTATATGAGAAGAACGATAAGCACCAGTATCAACTGGACTTGAAACAACTAATGATTGCACTGTATCCATGGTGATTTTCTTTACCTTTTCCTCTGCTGTTTTAGTCACATCAAAACTAAAATCAGTTGGTTTTTTCCCCTTCCATCCCATGCTTTACCTCACTTTCTTCGTACATTTCGAAAAGGTCTTGAGCGATCGCTTGAATTGAGTAAGCTTCAAATTCTGAGCTAGGCTCCTTTTCACCCATTAGTTTTCTGATTTTTTGCCAGACATGAACAGCTTCATGTAAAAGCAGTCCATAAACTTCAATCGGTTTTCTTTCTGATGTATCGCCAAGCTGAACAATTGCATAAGCGCCATCAAAATAGTAATCGACTTGCGCCGCTGCGCCTGCAGAAGATAAAAACGGATCCACTTTATTCATATCTTCGAATAACAGATCCATGTGAAGCTGATTACGAGCAAGCGTGTATTGAACATGTTGGAATGGTGAGATATGCCATAAAGGAACGTAATCTGTACTTATCATCTAAACTCCAAAATTGCGCCCATTAAAAAACCCACCGAAGTGGGTTTAAACATTTAATTCTTCTTTAAGAGTACTTAGTCGCCCCAGATTTTCATTGATTTGTCTAAGATCTTCGTCTTTAGCTATTTGAATCTCTTTTAATTCATCTTTACATCGACTTACAAAATCATCCACTGAGAAATTTGGTCCCTCTGCAAATGCGTGACTGTCTGGATAGGTGAGTTTAACTAATAGAGTATAATAAATTGCAGCATTATGGAGAAATGCAGGAAAACTTAAAGTAATAATTTCTTCACACAAATCTGTAAATCCATTATCAGTTGTGACTTTATGATAAAAGTCATTAAACTCTACTATTAATTCACTATTTTTAATTTCACATTCTTCAATTTTCTTATGAATATCATCGAGAAAAGAAGCATGCGAAGTTGGTGCTTGAATAATTAAAATATTTAAAATATTTATTTCAACAGAGAATCTATTTATTAAACTAAATATGTTAGATGAATTATTCTCTTTTGCTATTGCTCTGTGTTGCAATCGCCAATCACTAAAAAGCACAAATGCCGCAACTGGAGCTAAAAAAGCTGCTGCAATTGTTAAGGAGTCTTTTAATACTTCATAAGCTTCAGTTAAATTAAATTTATGGTGTGTTATTGGATATGAACTTTTAAGAAAAAAAGAAATTATCAAATAGAAAATAATTCCTAAAATAGTCCATAACCAGATTTTCTTTATTCTTAATCTTAAATCATCTTTAGCCATATATCCCCCTAATTTAGAAGAATATTAGAACAAGTAATCAAACCTTCCTCAACTGACATTTCCAAATAGTTGCAGCGGGATCCTGTTGAATGTGTTTGACACGAAAAGTGCCTAAAGGTGTAACCCACTCATCTTCCATAATGGGCACCATTGTCACTTCATTTTGAAGCACGGTCGCTTTCTTATCTGTGGCCAGCACTCCAAGGGTTTGGATTTCATATTGTTTGTAAGAGCCAAACAAAACACCACGACCAGAATAATTTTCTTTAACTTCAACATGAGTTTCAGTCTTAGGATCCCAATCTTTTTTTGAGATCCGTTCACAAGTAAATGTATGAACGGCGTCTGCTAAATCTTCATTAAATGCTTCAACAAGATCTGCCTGAATTTCATCACGTAAGCCCATGATTTATGCCCTATAAAGTGGAATACCAAAACCATTAAAACTTGCATTAGGATCTTTCAAATCAAGCGATTCAATATAATCAATTGCTATCTGTTCAAAGCTAGAAATCGCTTCAGTACCCTCTTGATACTCTTTTTCAGATTCTACTGAATCAGCTTTAACTTTCTTCCGTTTAAGCAACTGCTCTTTGCCGTTATAAATCACCTTGGCCAGAATGCCTTTAATGATTTCACAAGCAGCATCTTTAAGAAGTGAATCTATAGGATCCGGCACAAATCCAATTCGTTTTTTCATCCATACATTTGCAAGTTGAACCAGGCGAGCTTTATCACTATCCGGTGCAAAATCTCTGCCCAAAATTGAATTTGCGTCATCTAGAGTAATAAAGCTCATATCATTATTCCTTCGGGATTAATTTAAGAAGTTCTGGTTTTGTTGCAGATGGTTTATAGCCAATGTCTTTACTTGCCAAATATTCTTTTAATTGATCGTTAGACCAATTTTCAAAATCATTTGTCGACGTTTCTGTTGCTGGATTTTCTGCCGCTTTTCCAGCTCCCAATTCATTAATACGCGCTTGCATAGCAGCAACATCATTTTTAAAAGCATCAAATTCTGCTTGGATGCTTACCACTTGTCCTTCAGCTGCTTTAGTAGCATTGTCTGCTAGGGTTACAGCATCTTTTAAACGTGAGTTTTCAGAAATTAATTCGGAACTATCACCACTTGCCTGTTTCAAGAATTCGATTTTCTGTTTAAGTTGCCCGTTTTCCTCAACAACCTTTTCACACTCAGCTTTTGTATTATCAATGACCTCTTGCAGCTCAGGGGTAATTCCCACTGCGACATTTACTGTGGCCAAAGTCGTTTTTGCAGGCTCTTCCAGTTTACGAACTTCAACTGGAATATCTAAAGCTTCATAATCATTTTTGATTTTCGGGTAATCACCGTAGATGATTACTTCTTCAGCACTACGATTTGGATTTTCATAATAGTCAGGATTCGCAATAGTCCCAACTTCTAAAGCTGCTGCTGCGGCAATACGCGTATAGATTAACTTCATGATACTTTTCTCTTAATAATAAAAAAGAGGGCTAAATAGCCCTCCAATAAATTTAGGTGTTTAAGGTTTTAAGGTGTACCAGACAAATCAAGCAATGTACCAGCGGTCATTTTGTTGCTGGTTGCATGTTTCTTCCAGTTAGCACTTGATCCAAGCAAAGTAAGATCTGGATTCTCACCTTTCGTTGTATCCCAGCTATAACCAAGAATATCTAGGTTGAATGTACCTTCAGCACGCATACCAATAGCAAAGTTTTCTTCATCATTGATGTCGTATGCGCGGAAACCTGGTACTTGGGACTCAGTTACAGTCACAGCACCATACTGCAGGCCAAATGCATCGTTATCGCCTACGGCGTCAGTAACAAGTACAGGTTTACCTAAAGTACCTGGTAAACCGCCATAAATAACGATTTCAGATTCGCCGTAGATTTGTTTAGTAATCGCATCATCGACAATATCGAAGTACGTATCCGAGTTCATTACCCACAAACCGATACGACCAAACTTGTCACCAAATTTACGCATCCCACGGGTTAATGCTTTACGACCATCTACTGCAATACTTCCTTTTGCCACCATATCAGGATTGCTTGTAATTGCTGCTTTCAATGAAGCCAAGCTGTACTGTAAACGCCCTGCAACTAAAGCATCAGCCAGATCATACCCAAGAATCATTGCAAACTCTTCAGGTGTACGAGCACGGCGCTTAAAAGCTTCTTCAGTAGATGCATAAGGACCGTATTTAAACGGAATTTTCACACCTACAGATTCTCCAGCGGCAATTTTTTCATGGTTAACTTTAGCGTTTGAGTTCACATCACGGTGCTTGATGCTGCCACCAACACGATAAAATGATTCTTTATTAAAATCGCCTTCAATGATTTCATTTTTATAAAGAATCGCTCCAGCTGATGCCTCGTTAAAGACATTCAAATTGTCTTGCAAACGCTCTAAATAAGCAGTTTGAGCCAATTGGTTATAGATAATCATGTCTGAATTAACTGTTGTAGTCATAACGACTTATCTCCAAATGTTTAATAATTAGTTCGGTAGTTTTAGGAAGGATTCTTGGCCATGTTCTTTGATGTAATCGGCTCTTTGAGATACTGACATCTCACTGCGCTTCATACCTGTAGGTGCTCCACCTTTGCCCCCGCTTTGGAAACCACCGCCATTTCCTTTACCACCTTTAAGGATTAAGTCTTTATGCTGGTATCCACCAACCAAGGACTCTAAAGCTTCATCAACATTTGCAAGTTCACCAGGGCGAACACGGGAATAAATCTTTTCGCCTTTTTGGTCGTAGGCAACCACTTCTCCATCTTCGATTTTGAAGTGATTACCAAAGGTTGCCTGAACCATATCCACAGGTACTGCAATATTGTCTTGAATGTACTTAGAACGAGCAAAACCACCGCCGATAAGTTCTTTATGTAAAGAGGCTTCTAGCGCATCACGTTGCGCAACAATCGGGGCATATTTTTCCTCAACTGCTTTGATAGCTTCAGCTTTAACTTTCTCAACTTCACCGGCATCCACCAGCTTTTTATCGTCGAGATTTTGGATTGTTTGTAATGCCTTTTTAGCTGCCGCTGGGTCTTCAATTCCTTCAAAAGCTTTTAATGCTTTTTCGGCTGCTTCTTTGGCTTCACGATGTGTTTTAGCTTCATTGTTTAAGCGTGCAATTGTTGCTACCGAGTGTGGTGCATCATGTGGCATTTCTTTGCCGTCATCATGAATATAGATCGGCTTATCGCCGTCTACTTCCGCATAAACTTTACCGTCGATCGTTACTGTTTTAAGTTTCATTGGTCATCCAACCTATATACACAAATGGGCATCCGCCCGGATTCGCCGTTAGCATCCGCTTTCGGCAGGCAATAAAAAAGCGCCCTTTAGGACGCTTCATTTCTATAAATGATTATTTACTTAAAGCTTGGCGTACAAATGCATCTTTTGCTTCAAGTAGCTTTCTTAATCCTGTGGATTTTTCAGGCCCGTCAGGAAGTTGCTCATCCATTTGCCGAGCTAAATCACCAATTGGCTTACTAACTTGCTGCAAATGTTCAGGTAAATGTTCATATTGGAAATATTGGATAATAGGGCTTGGCATTTTCTTCTCGCAAAAAAAGCACCCGAAGGTGCTATGGTTAAAAATTAAGTTCTATTTGATGAGTGCAATTGCTTTTAATCTTTCAAAAGTAAAACCATAAATTGCCATGGCTTGAAACCTTAATTTGAAGAAATGGCACCAGAATTCATTTTGTGCTCAGAATATATTGAGCATCTGACATATTGATTTGCTTTTCAGGCATTTGTAGTACCTTTAGCTACGTTTACTTTTTATTCCAAACCTCTGATCTAGGTTCATCACCAACTAAGCGGATACCTTGAGGACCACCTACATCAAATGTTGCCGTGATAGTCGCTGGACCCTCAAAAACACTACAATTCATTTTTACAGCGGTTAATCCAGCTAATGGAATACCTGTTTCCTCGTCACAAAGAGCAAGATGAGAAGATTTATCTGAAACTCTTTTAAGTACCAAATGTCTAACTTTTGATTCACTCATAAGCCAAACTCCATAAATGACAAAAGCGCCATTTGGGCGCTTATATAGGTGAAAATTGTGTCTTAAGTGAGTTTAGAATTACCTGTAATCGGCAATAATTACTCACAGTTAAATCCAGTTCCAACAAGGTCTTTTTTCAAATTTGAAACGAGATTTTGTTGTTCCTGCTGTTGTCCACTAAGATAATTTTTATCTAGAGTCTCTGCACCATCAATAGATTTATAAAGCTCTTTAGATTCCTCTAAATTGTCTTTTAAAAACGTGGTGAGGTTTAGTTTCGCCTGGGCAGCTCTACATAAATTATTTTTAGCTTCTAAACCTTGAGTAGCCTGTTTTACTTGACCAGTTGCAGGATCAAAAGAATATGCATTTGCCATTGCTGACTCCAAAGCTTCAGACAATCGATCATATTCTTTAAGATATTTTTGACTTGGTTCAGCTAAACAAGTGATGGAAATTAGGGTTAGACATACAAAAGCTATTGTTTTCATATTGTATAAATTCTGATGTTTTAAAAAATATAACATAAGAAAAATTACAGACCCAACTTTTTAAAAGCTTTTTCATCCAACTTTCTCAAATCATCTAAGCTATAGAAACGGCCTTCAGGATCAAAGAACTTATCAAAATCAAATTTCCCATCTTTATAGAGCTTAAAGCGCTTTGGCCCTAGCCACTCCCTTTGAAAGAAATCATCTGTTTTCTTAAAGAACTCTTTGAATGTGGTGTTTGCATCTAACTGCCCTATTAAATGGCTTCGCTCATCTTTTGGAATGTCTTTAACTCGACGTTCGTCCATGACAAATGGCCGTTCGCCAACAAGTTGACCGTCCTTCTCGACCGGAACCAAGATACTGCGACAGTTGGGATGTAACGGCGGCACTCGCTTTGCCGGGTCATTTATTTCCCACACTGAACCATCTAATGAAGCGCAAAGCTTAGAAGTTCGTCCATCTAAAACGCTAACAAATCGGACATATTCAAAGCCAATTTGGTTGAAGCTATTTAGATAGGCTTGATTAGCTACATGACTTCGCACAGTTCTTACCGTTCGCTCAATATCAGTTTTGGTACCATTTAAGATCCCATCTTCATAGTTAAGCCGTTTGGTACCACGAATACGCTGAACAATTTCTTGGTTAGTTTTGCCTGAATTAATGCCATCGCGAATTGCATACTCAACCTTTTGACGGGCACTTTCAGCAATTCTTGAAAGCAGATCATCGACAAGAGCGCCACCTGCCAACGGAACTTTTTTAGCGGATAAGAATAGTTTTTCCCCATCAGGCTTATTAATTTTTGCTCCATAGAGCTTAGCTACGTAATTGGCCTCATAAACAGCCAGCGCCGTAGCAGAAACGGCAAAAGCTTCAGGTAATGCTAAATTAACACTGGCAAACCATTGGGCAATCAAATCCCTAATTTCCCTTAAATTTGAAGTTGTATATTTACCACCAGCTAAAGCAACTTTCTCCGACTCATTAAGCTCATCCAATAAATCCCGAAGCTTAGATAGCATCTTGCTCGTATCATCATTGAATAAAGCCAATAACTCATTTACCGTTTTTGATGAAGCACGATAAAGATAGGCCTGGTGCTGAGTGAGTGCTTCAAATAGTTTTTTGATATCTGTTGCCATCTCACTCTACCTTTTGATTTAAAGTCCCATCTTGCTCTGCTTCAACATTCTGAAGCTCTTCTTCATATTTTTGTTTAGGGAACATACCTGTTTGGTTGTATTCCCACCATGATTTAAATGAAGATCGGCCTTGTAGAGCTGCTTCAAATAACTGTCTAGCTAACTCAGCTAAATATCCTTGCTTGTTAAATTCCTGACTGATTTCGAACATCAAATCATCTTTAGTTAGAACATCCACATTAGGCGTTACAAACTTAGCAGCCCATCGTAATGCTGCTGACAAGGCTTCATTCATATTGACTACACAGAGCGAAAGAACTGAATGTTGAACAGCGTCATCGCTATTCGCTTCCGTAGCAGTCTTTTTACCCGCTGTACCCTTCTCAATTAAACGCGCCCCCATCTCCTTCATTTTTTCCCACTTATCTTTCATCGCTTCCCGGGCAAGAGTATTAGGGTCGGCTTGAACAATTCCTAATCCACCATTTTCAGGTAAAGGCAAAAGTACTTTCGCACCAATGTATATGCCACGTTTTTTGGCTTGGTCGTACCATTCCCATGTAACACCCTTCGCAAAGTATTGAGGTTGCCCCATATAAAAAACGGACTCTTGAAAGTCCGCACTGTCACGATAATGGGCTAAATTGAGATTGGCCAAAGGAAGTAATGGCGGCTTTTTAATCTCTTCTGAATTATCAATTGCACCTACAAATGTAAAAGGTATATAGGTCCAGAAATTCCCGTTGTAATCTGTTGGAAACTTCTTCTCTCCGCCAACCCAGTTACCCTTTTCACCCTTTGTGTACACCTGAACGGAATAAATATATTCCCCATTTCCCTCTTGCTCTAAACGAAGTACACGATATTGCTCTTGTTCGGTTTTACTAAATCCATCAGCACCGCGCTCAGACCTAAATTCACGTATAACCACTAAGCAAAGCTTTTTCTGGTTATCGATCATTACTGAATCCCAATTCACTACATCAAGGGCATTTAGTAAATGAATCATCGGATAGGCTTTTTGTGCTTTAAATTCCGCTAGATTACGAGCTGGTGGCACATCAGGATAATCAACATATAAAGCGCAACGATAATGCTTCAATAAATGGCGAATTCCATTTTGAGCCAATTGATAAGCACTAATGCCTGCTCCATTCGCATTACGCTCTAAATGAGCAAGCTCGGGAGGAAATTTAAAACTTGGATCGGTTGCAAAAGCTGCACCAACTAAACTATTTGATGTAGTCCCTGTTACTTCATAAAAGACTGCACGGGTAAGATAAGCCTCATAAGCGCTTTTATTTGCAGGTGATTTATCATGTGCATTTGGCATCGGCAAATATTTTTCACCTTTAGCCTTAACTGCATCTTCACCTTCACAAACATCATCAAGTTTTTGCCAGTATGGCAAGTTCTTAACATATTCAGCATGTTGAAAAGTTACATCACTCATCGAGCAAATCCCATATCAGCAAAGAAGGCTTCAAAACCTTCATGTAATTCATTAAAAGCGTCAGATCCACCGTCTACCTGATCGTCATTTGTTCCATTAGGGAAATTCCGAAGTTCTTCAATAAAGGCTTTGTTCCAATCACCTTTAAGCATTCGAACATTCCCAACATTTACTTGAGCGGCAAAAGGCTGTGCCCGAGTGATCTTGTCACCCGATACTGGTTTTGCAACCACATGGTAGCCACTGAGAAGTTTTGTAAATGCCAGAGCTTGAGATTTCCCTGCTTGACCAGGGTCCTGAGGAATTCGAACAGTTACGTTTTTTCCATCAAGCTCAGTGGTTTGCTTTAAGCGTTTATTTACATTGTCAGGGCCAAGCTGTCCTCTTGTAACATCGACAATGTAAGTAAAACCATCTGCACCAAGAGCTTCTCGCACACCTGCTGTAAAGTCGCCTTCATTCTCTGTAGCGCCAAAATCCCATGCCCTTACTTGCTTCACTACATCTGCAGGCAAAGCATCAACAATTTGAATATTGTCAGGCTTAAAAAAACCGCCTGCTGGCGGTGATGGCATTTGTCGGTACTGCCCGGCAAATACATATGGTGCTGCTTGCTCCATTAGCCTCAATTTTTGGATATTGTGTTTTGCTGGCCACAGTGCGGATCCGTCTTCCTGAATAGCTGAAAGACATAGATGCTCCCACACTTCACCGTTACCACCAGCTACAGGAACGCCGTCTTTTCTATCACCTAGCAACCATCCAGCTAAATCATCTTCATGAAGTCGCTGCATAATCACAATGATCGGCGTATCTGGCGAGTTAGTACGCGATTCGAGTGTGTTCTGAAACCAATCAATTACCCCTTCTCGAATTGTTTTAGAAGAAGCTTCATGCGCTTTGTGTGGGTCATCGATAATGATGCATCCACCAAACCCATCACGAAGTTTACCCGCACCAAAACCAGTAATCGTACCGCCTGTACCAGTCGCATAGCAGACACCGCCTTGAGAAGTCCTCCAGAAGTCTTTAGCCTTACTATCATCACGCAATGTGAGAGCAGGAAAGACCTTTTTATACGCCTCCTCTTGTACGAGTGTTCGAATCTGGAAGGCGTTATTTGCGGCAAGCATTGCCGAGTAACTGATATGAATAAACTCACAGTCAGGCTTCTTTCCAAAACACAAAGCCATAAAATTAATTACAGCAATTTCAGTTTTAGAATATCGTGGTGGAACGTTAATAATTAACCGCTTTATCTCTCCGCGATAAACTTTCATCAAAGCTTCACAGATTTCTAAGTGGTGCCAGTTCTGCATCCATTTATAACCACGGCGCTCCTTAAACATGTACCTTGTGAAGAAATATAAATCTTCTTGCGCCTCGATCCGGATGGCTTTATCCCGAGCCGCATCAGTACTCATCTAAGACTTCCCTCCGCGCTTTTAAGTAATCTTCCATTGGAACTGGAATTTCTGAATTAACTGTTTGGACTGGTCCGCCGTCTTTGCCTGTAATTTCTTGGCGATTAGTAAATTGACCACCAATGTCTTTAGCGGCTTGCTCAAGAATTTTTAAGGCTGTTTTGACGTTTCTAGTTCTATCAAGCTGTCTTTGGTATTGCTTCAGACGGTAGTACTTATTAGCAATAGGAATATCAATTAAGCCTTCATCAAATTTCTCTCTGGTTGATTCAAAAAGCTCAACAAATTTCTTGCTTAAGTTTCTGCCCGAATATTTTGTTGGATCATAGCATTCACATTGGCTACGACTAATATCAACTCCAAACTCTTGCTTGACCTGTTCAACCACTTCTTGAGGGGTATCACGGCATGCAAGAGCTTGAACAATAAATATTTTCACAGGCTCTTTTAGTGCTGCCATAAATTCCCCTTCGTACAGCTACGTACAGCAAACAGGACAAAAAAAAGAGCCAAAAGGCTCAATTGATTACACAATTTCCGCAGCATCTTGAAATATCAAGATTCGAAACAAACGGCGGATTTTTTGCGACTTCAATAAGTCGCTTAACATTTTTGCTTGGTCCATAACGTTTAACTACGCCAATAAACTCTTCAACGTCATGACCTGCAAGATAGTGCTTAGGAAGACCAGAACTATCGCTATAAACAATTTCTCCGTCCTCGTCTCTCATCACTCCAATGTGATAAAGCTCATGTTCAAGCAAAGCACAGAACTCTGTATCATTTGCACGCTCACAAAAAGAAGCATCGACAGTTATTAAGTAAGTTGGCACAAAGCCGAACCAATCTCGCATCTGTTGCTCTTGTCTAGCTTTACGCCATCCACCAACATTGAACATGACTTTTTCACATTGCCCCAGCACCATCGCCTGCTTGCTTTTATATGCAGAAGAGGCCCAAGCAAATGCTAAAAATTCTTCATTATCGTGAAGCAGCTCAGCTATGTGATCATGATCGGGGTTATAAAGAGGTCCACCAATAGTTAAGTAATTAGCAACAACCCATTTTTTTAGATCTGGTGCCGGTGTTAGTCTAATTGCTTCTTCTTCATCTGCTTGATCAATAAAATCAGTCGGTGGAAATGGTCTTATTTGCTCCATCTTCAATTCTCGCTAATTCACTTTTTATCCAGTTGATGACATATCCCGACAAAATAGAATCTGGATGAAAGCGCTCTATTTTATAACCCATCTCTTCAGCTTGATCATATCGATCAAGACTCCATGCTTTATTTGCCAGCTTTCCACCACGTCCACCAGACCAGGGACCACCCTCAATTTCAATGAGCAAACGCAATTTCACAACATGAAAATCAAAGCGCCAGTGTTTGGTATGGATCGGTTGAAACTTACTTTCAAAACCAATCGCCAAATCCTCAAGTTCTTCCTTAAGTGTTGCCTCAGCCTCGAGATATTTTTGCTTCGCCTTAGGCAGTGGTCTGGATTTGGGTTTGGTTTTAGGTTCTTTTTTCCGAGTAAGCCAAAAATAATCTTTACCATCCATGCCCTAGCCCCTTAAAAGAAGCCCTCAGGCTTGTTGTTGAGCCGTGCAATTAATTTGTTTTGCTTTGCTATGGCTAAAAAAAATCGCTCATCTAATTGAGCGATCTGTTCTGTAGATAATCCTTTCGTTGTACAGCTTCCCAAATGATTTAACTCTACTTGGAGCTGTCTAATCTCATGCGTAATTTTTTGAAATTCAGTCATACATCCCCAAAAAAAAAAAGCCCCGCCAATAACTAGTATGTAGCGGGGCCGTTTGCGCCGTAATCCGTCCGGCTAAAAGAGAGGTGTGCTTATAAAACACCCCTCACGAGATTAAAAATCTTATTTGCGTGTATTCCACTGGCGAATAGCATAATTAACAATTGATCTTTCTTCATAAACAGTGTCGTAATGAAAATTTTCATCCCAAGCGATCATCGCCCAAGCACTAGGGCCTTTTGATCCACAATCATGACACCATGTGAAAGCATCCCACGCTATAGAGCCGTCTTCATCTGGTTTTCCATAATGTGAAGAATCCGTACAAATTGAATCAGATCCACAAAATGGGCAATTCAAAGGTTTTTCATCTGGCCGTAATTCTGGTTTTTCTTGGTCAGCATGCCAGGTGTTTTCCATTTTCAATGCTCTAGATACGCAAAAAGCCCACTAAAATTAGTGAGCTTCTATTAAATTTTTCTGGCGATCCATGTATAAAGCGCCCATTTTAGAAATACTTATACTCAACCGTTCTGTTTATGTCAAGCAAGGGTGATTTCTTCTGATTCAAAATGAAACGATCTAGCCAAGCTTGTTCTAATACTGTTTTCCCAATTCTCTATACATGCTTCAGCAATTAACTCGTATGGTTCATAGCGCTCAGAATATCCAGATTTAGATACTTTTAATTTTGCGATCGTGATTTTTTCATGCAATGTATAAGGGCGTTTCCCCGTACCACCACATTTATCACAAAATTTAGAGCCGTTTGGATATCCCTTTTCATTGAATAACTCCAATTTGCCTAATCCCTGGCAATGGCCACACATTGCCTTTGTAAATAATCGCCCACGCAAAACAACCTCAGCAATACCTTTGGCCACATTTGATAAATCGCCCTGACAATTATTTGGCTTAAAGTTCTTTTTGATCATTTCACGATGGATCTTCCCCGCCAGTACGTTTCTAACGCGGAAAAAATCAGCTGAGTTAATCTCCCCTTTTTTTATTTCAACTTTACCCGGTATTTCACCAATACGCTTTTTTGATTCCTTACCATTAATTATCCTGGTCTCATAAATTTTCTTTGTTTCTGTGATTTCTGCAATGCGCTCAAAATCAACACGTTCAAGCAGTAATTCTGCCCATTTTTTTGCACCTGCAGGCAATAAGGCAATTTCTCCCAAAACAACATGCTTAGTAATTTTTCCTTTACCTTCGCTTTGAGCAATAGCAAGGCGAAGTAACTCAATAAAATCAAACTTTTCAACTAGCATAATCGCCTTCCTATTTACCCTTAATTAATAATTCAATTTGCTTTAATGCCATACCGGACTTAACTTGCTCTGTACTGAACCTTAAAACTGTAAATCCCATCATTGCTGCTTCGTTGTATTTCTCCATATCCCCCAAATAGCCTTTACCTCTTGTGTGACGTCCACCGCTCCAGATCCCGCCCTCAACCTCAATTAAAATCTTTGTACCTGTTATCAGAAAATCTGCTCTCCATTTACGTGTTGGATGGAATTTATATTCCTGTTCAAAACCAATTTTGTGTGACTTTAAGTGCTGAACAAGCGCTGCCTCACCTTCACTTACTACCCGTTCTTTTTTAACTGAAGTACGGCGCTTGGTTTTGCTTCGTGGTTTTGCATAAAGACGCTTGTAATCGGCAAGGTTCATTGATGACATCAAGCACCGCCCTTATTTAAACGATCCAGTTCATTAGCAAAATGGCTATACATCTGAGACTTTTCAAAATCTCTAATACGACTTAATTCGTGTGCTTCAACTCTGTACTTCTGAGCCATTTCACTTAATGAGTTTTTGAGATCATCCAATAAATCAAAACGAGGAGGCATACCTATTGGCGGTTTCATCAACTCCCCACCTTGATTGATAAAGCCCATGCGCTCTAATTGACCTTTAAGCTGCTCAACTTTTGTTTGGAGAGGAATCCATGCGGCCTGAAATGTATCCCACTTGGCTTGGTGTACCCATGATGAATAGTTACCATTCGGCATGCGTGTACCAACTACACCGAATTTTGTTTCAAACTCTTCTCTGCACTTATCCATGCATACCTCATCAATGCGGTGGCCCACGGCTATTTCTTCTGGCTCAGCACGTCTGAATCTATTCTTCTCTACCCAATGCTCACCGTCGTTTAAAACCAAGCCCCAATCATCAATAAATCCTGTAATCTTTTTAACGGCTAAGTATTTAGCTTCTAACCCTTCATCAGTACAAACCACTAAATCATTTACTTGAAATTCATTAAACTCACTCATGGCTCCACCTCATCATGTTCTTTACGTGCCAACCACCACAGCAGTACAACCCCACATAACACTGATGTAAAAAATGAAATGAGTAAGCCCCAAGCGAAAATTTCGAATTTATTCATGCGGATTTCCCCATAATTTTGCATAAACGCTCTTGCTGAAGTTCGTAATAACTTGGATTTAGTTCACACCCCAAATACTGACGGTCATGCATTAGTGCTACAGCTGCTGTTGTTCCGGATCCCATAAACGGATCGAATACGACATCATTAACTCGAGATCCTGCTAATATGCACGGCTCGATTAAATCCATGGGGAAAGTGGCGAAATGAGCGCCCTTGTAAGGCTTCGTAGAAACTTGCCAAACACTCCGCTTATTACGGGTAAGTAAGTCATACTCGCTTTCTGATCTTTCTGATCTGTGTGTTCCGTATGCTTGGTTCGGAATGACAACAGCTCTCTTGCTATTTTCGCGTTTAAAGCTATCGCGTGAAGATCTCGAGTAAACGGCTTTCATTGGGCCGTTATGCTTCATCACAGCACGACTACTGCCATTTTGTTGATCGAGATTTTGAGAAAGCCTTTTAATTGAACTTTCAGCAACCGGTTCTTTAATTGCTACATGGTCAAAGTAATATCTTCTGGACTTACTGAATAAGAAAATATATTCATGTGCTTTGGTGCAACGATCAGTAATGCTCTCCGGCATTGGATTCGGTTTATGCCAAATAATATCTTGGCGCAAATACCAACCATCAGCTTGTAGTGCAAAAGCAACTTTCCATGGAATGCCAATAAGATCTTTTGGTTTCAAATTAGATTGTGCAGCATTTTGTTTTGGTAAAACTAAACCTTTTGTTTTCGGATTTTTCCCGTCATTCAACCCAGTACGAGTCATACCGCGACCAGAACCTGCATAACTATCA
This sequence comes from Acinetobacter sp. 1294243, assembly GCF_000588015.1. Classification (NCBI taxonomy): domain Bacteria; kingdom Pseudomonadati; phylum Pseudomonadota; class Gammaproteobacteria; order Moraxellales; family Moraxellaceae; genus Acinetobacter; species Acinetobacter sp. 1294243. The sequence continues at coordinate 60,810 of NZ_JFXG01000015.1, read as the reverse complement.
CCAAGGTTTAACCAAAGTGTTCCATCGTCATGCAGTAGCTCTTTCACTAAGCGAAAAACTTCAACCATGTTTTGAACATATTCATCTACAGTATTTTCCAAGCCTAATTGACCATCTACGCCGTAATCACGTAAACCAAAATAAGGCGGTGATGTAACACAAGTTTGAGCTTTCAAGCTTTCTGCAATCATTTGACTCATCAGAGCACGGCAATCACCAAATAAGATTTTATTCATGCTGCTGCTCCTTTTTGTTGAAAACCAACTTGAATGAGGTAAGACATCCATTTTTGCTGTTGGGCAGGATCTGCGAGTTTTATTGCGATCCGTGCTGCAAGTTGTTCAAAGCTCTCGTTACCTTCAGCGTATTTGCTTGCAAACTCAGGATGTTTAGAAAGCTTGTCAGCAAAGACAGCAATCTGCTTTTGACTTAAACCGGTTGAACTCTTTTGTTCACCAGAAAATTGTTTAGCCAGTTGTGATGCTTTTTGACGGTGTTCGTATTTAGCTTTTGCATTCAGTAACCAATCAGCAAAATGGAAAATCAAAAGATCATCACAAAGATTCTTTGAGGCATTGTTGAGTTCAAATGCTCTAAGTTCACGGTGGTACCATGACTCCATTACGAGTTGATCAAAATCTACAGACTTGTCAGAAAGAAAAATTTCTTCACGAAGTTTTTTTAAACAAAGCCAAGATTTTTTATTTTTAGATTCTAATGAAAGATTCATTGATAGATTCTGTGTACCGTTTTTGGTACTGTTTCCGTGGAAAAACGGTACTCTTTGACCGGAAAAGTGGTACTGTTCCGTTTTTGGTACTGTACCGTTTTTGGTACTGTTATTTTCATCCTTTGAACTGTTCCGTTTTTGGTACTGTTTGTTTTTTATTTCGCCAGCTTCCTCTCGACCAGTTACACCTTTTAAGCGATAAACAATTACCTGTTTGGTAGAGCCTTCACGCTTGCCAGAATCCTCAATTAAACCGTCTTCGATTAACTCTGCTATCACTTTAAAAATCGTTTTACGATCCATACCAGTATCTTTAGAAAGACGAGAAACACTTGGATAGCAGCAATGATCTTCTCCTGCTCTATCCGCTAATGAAAGCAGTACTAAGCGCTTCATAGGCTTCTTACTGCCGCCTTTGATTTGGGGGAGTTCAACTCTCCAAGCCCACACAGTGGCATCTAAGCTCATGCGGCCCCCTTCATTTGATTCGAAATAAATGGATTGTTTGCTCTGGCAATTGCTGCCATAGGTTCAGGTGAGACACTATTTCCACACATATGAACTTGTTCTGTTTTGGTTAGTGGCTTTCCATCATGACCACGATCAATAATGTAAGACTGAGGAAACCCTTGAGCTGTGTACAACTCCCGCGGATAAAGCATGCGCATCTTTATATCCACAATTACCCATGGTTCCCCTTTAACCCAAACAGTTACAAGAGCTAGTCGGTCTTTAGTGGTAAGTGTGTCGATGGGTGCAGTAATGTCTCGAGCATCCCCATTTCCGTAGTAATTGATTAGGAAAGCTGCTACACGCAATGCGCCATCCATATTTTCTTTACTAAGTTCTGCTGTAACGAGCTGCTGTTGGCTTCCTTTGTTTGTAATGGTGGTTAATGGGTCTCTTAGGTCATGACCCGCAGTCTCATTGAAACCGCCATTAGCCTGCATCATGTATGCAGTAACTAAATTACGTTGTGCACCTGAAGCTGTAACAGTTCCTAAAGGTTGTGTTATGCAATCAAAGCCTTTACTCCATCTAGGGCTATCAGGTGTTCCCTCACCATGACCGATATGTACTAGCAGTGGAGCTACTAATGCATGATGACCTCCTTTGACTTGAGCACATATCGTTGTTAAGGGCTCGAAAATCCCCCAATTGCGCTGATGTGAGGCATTAGCAAATTCAGTAAGGAAAGGTGCAATAATTGGACTAACAAGTGAACTATGGCCGCCATAACCTGCAGTTGTTGTGCCTAACGGTTCGGTAATTGCATGACCAAAACTAGTATTAAAATCCCTCCCAATAAATGGAGCTGTATTTTTTACTATGTAAGGTTTTTTGGCTTCAAGAACGAGCTTTTTCATACCTCGTGCAACTCGTCTTAAAGTCGCGTCAACAAGTGGTTTAGGGCGATCAAAAATAGAATTACCCAAATCATTAAAATCAATGCACTCAGCTGCTTCACGCCATTTTTTTTGACCACGCTTAGGTTTTTTGGCATGAGTAGCTTCTGGCCAAACAATTGCTTGACCGTCACAACGTGCAACCATAAACAGTCGTTTGCGAATTGTTGGAGCACTATAGTCTGCAGCTATAATCTTTCTCCACTTCACCACATAACCAAGTCGCTCAAGGCTTCTTACAAAATGTCTCCAAGTTTTCCCTTTCTTTTTGGGATCTGGCACTAAGAACTGATTATCTCTTGGAACATGTTCACCAGGTTCTGCAACTCGATGAACCTTTTTTCCATTCACTTCAATTTTTTCGAGAGTAATAACGCGACCTGTAGTTTTGTCTCGCTTAGCAATAAGAGGTCCCCAATTAAGGATCTGCTCAACATTTTCCAAACTAATAACGTCTGGTTTAACCTTGCCAGCAAACTTAAGGACGACCCATGAAAGGTCACGTATTTCTTTTTTACGTGGTTGACCGCCAGCAGCTTGTGAATGATGTGTGCAGTCTGGGCTTGCATGAAACCAACCCACTTGATAGCCATCACATATTTCAACCGGATCGACTGCGAATACATCTTGAACATAATGCTTAGCGTGAGGATGATTAGCCTCATGCATAGAAATAGCTTTAGGGTTATGGTTTACAGCTACATGAACAGGCCTGTTTAGCCCCATCTCTAAACCTGTGCTGGCACCCCCACCACCAGCAAAAAAATCTACTATGATTTTTTCAGAGAAATTTAAATCAAACTGAGTTTTAAATGAGTGAGAAGCCTCAACGAATGTATTCATATCTCACCGCCTTCATTCATCTGAATAAATGTGCTACCTAAATACCGGATCCGCTTTGCTCGATACAAACTTGAGATAATTTGCCCAGCATGGCCGAGATAAAGACCATGTTTGCCATGTTGATCAATCAGGGCTTGCATAAATTCATCACGTGTTACTGCGGCGTTATTTTCATCACGTTTTTGGCGTGCTAGATTTTTTTTACGGACTTCCAATAAACCAGACAAAGTTCTTAAAGCTGGTTCATGCCACGATTGGATATTTTTTTGGCTTTGTTGTTCTGAAATACTCATGAAACCTCCGCTAAAGCTTGCTCAGCACTTGTTAGGCGGCGTTTGGCGTTAAGTTCTGCGACTGTGGCGTGGCGGATTTCATTTGATGAAACCAAAATCAAGTGATTCTCTGATTTGATAGTCCACAACCTAGTTAAGGTTTTATTCCTAACCTCAAATAAATCGTTTGATTTATAACTACGGCAGTCTTCAGTCAGCACAACCACATCACCAACTAGGAATTCTAGTGAGTTGCCTTCAGGCGTTTGATTTGATAAATTAGTTTGCATATTCATTGACCCTTGAAATTAATGAATCACCTAAAAGCTTGATTTCGCCGATCAAGCTTTTTCTTTTTGTGATTTTGAAATGTAAATTGCTGCTTCTGATTTAAGTGCTTCACGCAGCTGGTGAATGTGGTTTTCCATTTGCTCTAAGATTTCTTCGGTATCGGCTAATTCCGCTGGTGTTACCACCCCATCCTCTAAAACCTTGTGAACCTGCTGATTAGCTTGGCCATTGTTGATGTTTATATGTAGCAACGTTTCAACAATGCTTACTTCATGGGCTTTTTCATCGGCTTGACTTGCTGGAACTAATACAAATCCAAGCATATGAGCCCACGCCTTAACTAATGCAGGGTTGCGAGTAAACTGAATCATTGCCTCAAGTTTTTTGATACTTGGGAAATGCGTTTCCATATTTGGGTTTGCGTAGTTAAGAACGCTCTTGTATGAATCGCCTAGAACGTCTGCAATTTCTTGCGGCGAAATACCTTGCGATTGGTGAACAATTTTGTAAATTGCCGTTTTAGCCTCTGGGCTTAAGTGAATTTCACTCATATGTGAATACCTCTTTAAATTTCACGTATACGCACATAAGGCGTAAGTGAATAATTGTTCCTATGCGGTTCGCTTGGGTTTTGTGCTACGTCTTAAATATTCAAAGTCAGCATTTGGGCATAATTCATCGCAACTAACTTTCCCGTGGCTTTCTCGGTCTAAGGCAATTGCTAAAGTTGCGCTACAAAAACGAAATTTGTTTACCACCAGACGCAAATAACCAAGAGTCGAGCCGCATTTTTTTGCAAATTGCTCTTTGGCTTCTTTGTTAGGCAAAGAATTAAGGTAATCAGCAAGTGATTTGGTTGATACTTCCACTTCCATTGATAAACCTATTGATAATTAATTTATCACTTGAGTTTATCTTTTGATAATTTTAATTGCAATAGGATAATTAGCAAAATTTATCCCTTATTGTTATCATTTGATAATTAGTTGGCTTATGAATGTTGTGTCCATGAATCTTAAAGAAATACGTCGTAAGAACTTGCGTAAGCTAATTGACCAGTTACTTTCTGACAAAATTTACGAGCGTCAAGAAGACTTCGCGGTTGCTGTAGGCATCGACAAAACTTATCTCTCTCAAATGCTTATGGAGCCTGATCAAAAAGGTTCACGAGGTGTTAGTGAGGCGAAAGCACGGCAGATTGAAAAAGAGTTAAATTTAGAGGTAAATTTTCTCGACCTACTTGATGAATCAAGTCCGTTTGGTAAAAGTAAAATTGAGAATGGTGTTATTCGACCTGCATCAAACCTTGATGATTCAGGTGACTATGTAATTATTCCGATGTATGACATTAAAGCTGCATGTGGTAATGGCTATACAAATGAAGATGAATTAGTTAAAGGCGGGTTGGTCTTTAAAGAAAGCTTTATCCGTAAATGTGGACTTTCCTTAAGCCATGAAGATACAGGAATTATTACCGGTGATGGTAGAAGCATGGAGCCAACAATTAATCATACGGATGCTATTCTTACAGACCTACGAGTAAAAACGATTGATCAAGTCATTAGTGATAAAGTTTATGCTTTTGTTGCAAATAAAGAGTTGAGAATAAAAAGACTTTTTAGAAAAACCAACGGCGGCTTAAGAATTGTTAGTGATAATCCCGACAAAGAAACCTTTCCAGATGAGCATATTGAAAAGGAAGATTTAGATGCCATTCAAATTAAAGGTTTAGTACGCTGGAGATGTGGAGAAGTATAAAAAATATAAAAAATTACATTATCAGCCTGATAAATTATCAGGCTTTTTTATTGCCTTAATAATCATGCAATTATCAAAAATGATAAATTAATTTATCAATTGCTATTGCTAAGTAAATTATCTTTTGATAATTTTATCTCGTAGACAACAAAAAAGCACATCGACCCTTTCAACTTCCGATGTGCTTTTGCAAACTGCGAGATCAATTATGAACGTAAAAACCGTTTCTAACAAGCATAAGGTAACTGGAGTTACGGCAATCGCTGTACTTGCTGCCTTAACATCATGTGAATACAAAACCGCTAATTCTAGCGTTCCTTCTAATTACTCATACGAAAGTAAGCAAATGGTTGCTTCTGAATATGAACTTTTAGCTGTTAAGAAAACTGGTGAACACTCAGGCGAAGGCGTTATACGCATTGACGGCTTTAAGTTAAATGTCACTTTTGATTATGAAGGCGTTCCAGACAGTTACGGCGTAGCTGGCTCAGACTATACAACCGCTGAAATCACTAACTTGGCAATTGAGTCAGTAACAGACTTACGCGGCAAGCCTTTCAATGACTTTACTAATCGTGATGACCATAAAAATATAAATATTTTATTGGTTGGCTACATCGATCGTAATAAGTGGGTGGAGGCAATCTGATGAAAAATTATAAATGCCCTACCTGCAATAAAGTTATTCCTGTTGATCGTTCAGAAATTAAAGCTGGTGATGAAGTTTCGTTTTGCAAAGTAACGCAAACTTCTAAATCTGCTCGTTTTTCTTCGAGAGAAGGAATTGTTGAGTGCCGCGAAGGCGATGTGGTTTTAGTTAAATATCGAAAGGAACTTATTCCATTAAATATTAAGGATGTCACACCTGCAGGAGCTCCCGGCCCGCTTACTTATGCCTTTGTTGGCTCATGTGAATGTGAGGGATCTAATCATGACTAATTTTAAAAAACACCCTGATGGGTACAAGTCTTACTTGGGCCGAGATGAAAAGGGACTCTACTCAGTTCGCATAGGCTGGCAAGTATTTGCTTCAAATGCTAATGGCGAAGTGCTCTACAAACTCAACAAGGATGGCGTTAAAAACCCTCTAGATGTTGAGAAGTTTAAAGCTGAATATCCGAAAGTATGGGAAGTACTCACACAAGAGATCAGCTTTCAACGAAAAAAGAAATTAGCTATCGATTTGGGTAATTCACACATCTCTTCAATTGACCGCAAATCGTATAAGCAAAAACGCGGCTTTACTGGCTCAAGATAAGGATAATTAAAATGACAGTTTTCTTTAAAAAAGCTGAACGTAAAAACGCGAAATTACGCTTAGCTATAGCGGGTCCTACCGGCTCAGGTAAAACGTTTACTGCCCTATTGCTTGCTAAGGGTATTGGTGGCCGTATAGCTGTAGCCGACACTGAGAATAGTAGCGCTGAGCTATATGAAGATTTGGTTGAATTTGAACATGCCAATATTCAACCACCATATACACCAGAAAATTTTATTCAGGTAATTAAAGCAGCTGAGAAAGCCAATTTTGACACACTGATTTTAGACAGTATTACTCATGAGTGGTCTGGTGTAGGTGGATGTCTTGAAATTGTTGATCAACTTGCTTCTGGTCCATTTAAAGGTAATTCATGGGGTGCATGGAGCCAAGTAACTCCACGCCACCGCAAATTCATTGATGCAATGTTGCAATCAAGCATCAACATCATTGTGACCATGCGTTCAAAAATGGAAACCATACAGACCAACGATAACGGCAAAAAGAAAATTGAAAAAGTTGGTATGAAAGCGGAACAACGTGATGGTATTGAATATGAATTTACGACTGTTCTAGATCTAACTCATGACAATATTGCTATAGCAACTAAGGACCGCTCTCGTCTGTTCTTAGATCCTCGTCAATTGGGTGAGCATGACGGCGTTTTATTAAAACAGTGGCTACTCTCAGGATCTGCTAATGCATGTATCAATGGAAATCAATATTTAGAACTTGAACATTTAATGCATCAAGCAGGAATTGATATTTCGAATTACTGTGCAAAGCGTGGTCTAAATAGTCTTCATGATGTGAAACAGCAAATATTTGAAGAAACTTGTGACGGTATTAAAAAAATCATTCAGCAAAATCAACAAGCTCAACAAGCCAATGAACAACGACTTATTGAGCAACAAGAAAAGACTTTAGAAAACGAGTACCAACTCGCTTTGAAACACATTGAGTCAGCTATACGTCTCAGTGATTTGGATTACCCAACTAATTACTTCAAGGGTACTAAGTACGAACAAAACATTTTAAACGCCTGTACTGCTAAATCAGATATGGAAGGATGGACAGCATGAATAATTTAATCACTGCAGCTGAAGCTTTTGCAGCTCTTCAAAAAGGTAAAACTGTTCTTTGTCGTTATGCTGGTGATGGAACACTTAAAGCTGATAAGTCCTTCAGTACCCTTGATCAAATGCCCGCAACTGTATTTGGTCTACCCCATTACGAGTTTTGTATTCAGCTTGAAACAATTGAATTAGCTGGTATCACTTTCACAAAACCTTTGACTATTGATGAATATGAAGAAGGTCAGGATGTGTTTGTTATTAGTACATATTCCCCTACGGTATATATCATTAATTTTAAGACTAATGCACTAATTGAATCTATTAATAGAGGCTTTGTTCAACGTGATGCTGAAAACGCCAAGCTTCAATTAAAAGCCCTATCCAAAGCCTTTGGATTTGAAATTGACAATGATCTCAGTGTTATTCGCCTTGGTGAAGAGCCAAAAAAACAACGAGGTAAAAAAGCAAAGGCTGAACAGCCTGTAGCTATAGAAAAGCCTGTTGAAGTTATCGCTGAAGAAAATAAACAAGCAATTGTTATTACAGAGCAAACTAATGTCACCACATCTGAGGATCTGTTAGTTCCAGAAACTAACGAGCCTAAAGTAGATCCAGAATATCAAAAGACACTTGATACCTTACTGCAACGAGTTATGGAGTCAAAAACACCTGAAGAGGTAAATGCAGTTTATCGCTATACGCGCACTTGGTCTGACAAACAAATGGATCCTCTCCTTCTTGCTACTCACAAGCGACTTGAAGAACTTGAAAAAGCTAAGGCACCAGCTAATGAACCACCATCATTAATGGTTCAAATCCAGACTGCACCAGATCTTACAACACTTGATGCACTTGAAATTGATGTTGCAGCTCGTGATCCACAGATTCAACCAAAGCTAATGGGATACGTAAGAAAACGCCGTTTCGAGTTAGAGAATCCTACATCTAAGGCAAATCAAGAACCTGACCCTGATTATCTATTGGGAGATGGTTTCTAAGATGAAAGACCAATTCAAGAAAGTGAATAACAAGCACTTAATTGGTTTTACTAACTACTTGCATTTGCTGGGCTTCGTAATAGTCCAGCAAGGAGTAAACCAAGCAATGCTTTTAACGAAACATTATGCGGTACCGGTTGCTTGGCGGCGCATAACGATCGACTACAACAACCGTTTAAATAAACCCGCTCAGCAACTTTATAAAGAGTTTGTTGAGTGGACTAAAGAAGAATATTTGAGGGCTTAAAAATGGATATGGAATTATATAAATCTATTGTGGATTTCGTTAGAAGACACAACAAAGCAAGTACAACTCATATTCAACGTGCATTTGGCTTGGGCTATAACCGTGCTGCTCCGATTATGGATAAATTGGAAGAAGACTATGTAGTTAGCCCAATGTCTGCGAATGGCAAACGTGAAGTTTATCCAGAAATTGTTGCTGAGCTTCATCAACAAATTAAAGTTCTAACAGCCGACTTAAAAGAAGCTCAAAGTGATTTTGCTTATGCATACAAGTCTGCTACCAGCTGGACAGAACGTGCTTACAAGCAACGGGAAAAAGTTGAATTAATAAAGAATGAGGCTGAACGATTCCAACAATCAGGATCCCCATTAGACCTAAATCAATTCTTAAGTAATTTAATTGAATTGGCCACATTTAAAAATGATCATGAATTTACAGATCATTTATTAGTACCAGCTCAAAAATTCTTTACCCATGATTTTAATGGTGATGGCTTTAAATATCACGATTCACTAGAAGAAGCTAAGAAGGAAGCAGAAGTTAATCTCGACTATTACAGAGAAAGAGTTGCAGATGGCCATCATGTTGCTGATGAAGGTGAATTTTTTGAACTTTGCTACGGCGTAGTTATCGCATCAGCTGGGTATACCGTAGATGAAGTTGTGACCGAAGAACATCACAAAAATGATGAATTTACAAAATACGAAGTGGGAACGGAAATCTTAAGTCTTCACTTTAATAAATGTAGTAACGAATCTGGAGCTGAACAATGAGCAAAGTAATTGGTGAAGTTAATTTAACTCCTAATAGTATTGAAGGCACACCTGCTGAAGTAGCAGCACATATCTTTCAAAATATTATTTGCCCTAGTACTGAAGAGCTACTTAAAAACAATCCTGAAGCAGCAAAAGTATTTGCTTATCACATTTTTGGTTTGGCTCTATCTCAGTTTGCTGAGTTTCAATCAACTAAGAATTTTGAAAAGACAGTGAACGTTACCCTGAATAATTTAGTGATGCGTTTGAAACAAGAACGCAATGAATTGAGGAACTAAAAATGTCATACCAAATTCAACCGGTTGAAGTACCAGATGATTTAAATAGCTGCTGGTTCCACCCTGATATAGAGAAGCACGACACTATTGGAGAGCATGCTGAGTTTTATACAAAAGAACAATGGGCTCAGCTACAAATTAATCTTGGTGTAGAAATTCTTGTTGAGCGTTTGGAATATTGGGATATTCCAGAAATTCCTGAAGACGACTGTGCAGATTGGTCAAACTGGAAACCACAAACACCTATAAAAGATGCCTTTCTTATTGCCGGTTTTGATACAGAAGATGGGCCTTGTTTGTGGTGGGCAAAGCCTAAAGCGGAAAGTAAGGAGGGGTGATGGGAGTTGCAATTGATTTAACAAACACTGAACGTAGAGTTTCAACTGCTGAATTTGCCCTTCGCATGAATTTTTCAGAAAAAGAACTTTACGAACGTATTAAGGATGGAAGAATTAAGCCACCTGTAAAGGATGGACGTAAAAACTTCTGGTTAAATAGTTATGTTCTTAGTTGCATTCGACAAGGTGCAGATGAAAATGAAATTCAGGAACTGAGAGCATGAAATCAGTAAAGAAAAAGGTCGCATTAAGCGACCTTTTCTTATGTGGCTAAATCAAATGTGAGTAATACTGTGAGTAACCAATCATTAAATTAATAATTAAATACCATATTACAAACACTTAACTTAAAATTGAGCGGTTTACATCATTCCGCCCATACCACCCATACCGCCCATATCTGGAACAGCTGGTTTATCTTCAGGAATGTCAGTAATCATACATTCTGTAGTTAACATTAAGCCAGCAACAGAAGCTGCATGCTCAAGTGCAGAGCGAGTTACTTTAGCTGGGTCAAGGATACCCATTTCTAACATATCGCCATATTCACCAGTTGCAGCGTTGTAACCAAAGTTACCTTCACCACCTTTAACAGCATTGATCACTACAGATGGCTCATCACCAGCGTTTGCAACGATTTGACGAAGTGGAGCTTCGATCGCACGGCGTAAAATGTTAATACCTGCTGTTTGATCTTCATTAGCGCCTTTTAAGCCATCTAATGCATTAACCGCACGTACTAGAGCAACACCACCACCAGCAACAACACCTTCTTCAACTGCTGCACGAGTTGCATGAAGCGCGTCATCTACACGGTCTTTCTTCTCTTTCATTTCAACTTCAGTCGCTGCACCGATTTTAATTACAGCAACACCGCCTGCTAATTTAGCAACGCGTTCTTGTAATTTTTCACGGTCATATTCTGAAGTAGATTCTTCAATTTGAGCACGGATTTGTTGAACACGCTCAGCAATACCAGCAGCATCACCAGCACCATCAACAATAACAGTGTTTTCTTTAGACACAGTGATCTTGTGCGCAGTACCTAAATCTTGAAGAGTTGCTTGCTCTAAAGACATACCAACTTCTTCAGAAATAACAGTTGCACCAGTCAAGATTGCGATGTCTTGAAGCATTGCTTTACGACGGTCACCGAAACCAGGAGCTTTAACAGCACATACTTTGATAATACCGCGCATGTTGTTTACTACAAGTGTAGCAAGCGCTTCACCTTCAACATCTTCAGCGATGATAAGAAGTGGTTTACCAGTTTTTGCAACCGCTTCTAAAACAGAAATCAATTCACGGATGTTGCTGATTTTCTTGTCAACAAGAAGAATGAACGGATTTTCAAGTTCAGCAGTTAAAGTATCTTGTTTGTTTGCAAAGTATGGAGAGATATAACCACGGTCAAACTGCATACCTTCTACAACGTCTAACGCGTCTTCGAAGCCAGAACCCTCTTCTACAGTAATTACGCCTTCTTTACCTACTTTTTCCATCGCTTGAGCGATAAGTTTACCAACAGTAGTATCAGAGTTAGCAGAGATAGAACCTACTTGCTCGATCGCTTTGAAATCGTCAGCTGGTTTTGCATTTGAACGGATATTTTCAACTACAGTTTTTACTGCGATATCGATACCACGTTTTAAATCCATTGGGTTCATACCTGCAGTTACAGATTTAATCCCTTCATTTAAAATTGCTTGAGCAAGTACAGTTGCAGTTGTCGTACCGTCACCAGCGATGTCGTTAGTTTTGCTAGAAACTTCACGAACAAGTTGAGCACCCATGTTTTCAAACTTGTCTTTTAATGAAATTTCTTTAGCAACAGTTACACCGTCTTTAGTGATGTGCGGAGCACCGAAAGAACGGTCAATTACTACGTTACGACCTTTAGGGCCTAAAGTCACTTTAACCGCATCTGCAAGTACGTTTACGCCTGCAATCATTTTTGAACGAGCTGAATCACCAAATTTTACGTCTTTAGCTGACATATTAAACTCCGAATCTTTTTAAATACTGAATCTGATAATGAATTGAGTTATGGATTGATTAGCCTTCCAACACAGCTAAAATGTCTGACTCTTTCATGATTAAGAGTTCTTCACCACTTACTTTCACTGTTGTACCTGCATAAGTACCAAACAATACTTTGTCACCAACTTTAACATCCAAAGCACGTACGCCATTCTCAGTGATTTGACCATTACCTACTGCAATTACTTCACCTTGAGATGGTTTTTCAGCAGCAGAACCTGGAAGTAAAATACCACCAGCAGTTTTGGTTTCTTCTTCTACGCGACGAATTACAACGCGATCATGTAATGGACGAATGTTGCTCATAATTAACTCCATCAGACTAAGTCTTTTTGATTAATCGTTATTGCTTTAATCCAGAGCAATAACAAAATATTTAGATGTCACTTTTGTGGGGATGAAAAAAAAGGCTTCAAGGGGAAAATGAAAAAAAACTTATCTTTTTTGGTCATTTTTTAACAAGTTGTGAAGAGTTTTTATTAAATTTAAAGCACAAAATAAAAGAGGCTATTTTCATAGCCTCTTTTATAAAGATAAATATTAATGTTAAACAAAGAGTTGCTGGTTATTTAACAATTCATCTAATGTTGTATTTACCTGATTTAAAGTTATCAATGAAACACTACTAAACATTGTACCTTCACCATCTCGGTCAAGACTAATAGTCGTGTTTCCAGCATCTTGCTCTACAGTAATAAATTTCGCTAATGTGCTCACGTCTTTAGAATAGTCAATTAATAGTTCACTTAAATCGATTTTGTCTGCTTGAGTATCAGTTCTTACATCACCTAAAGTAAAATCTAACACCGTATCATGTCCATTCCCACCAGTCGCATCTTGGCTATTTAGCAATTGGAACAGTATGGAATCAGTACCTTCATTAGTCATATAGGTATCGTTACCTTCACGCCCATTCAAAACGTTATTACCAGAGTTACCTGTTAAAAGATTATCTAAAGCATTGCCTGTTGCATTTAGATGAGCAGAACCAACCAACTCCAAGTCTTCAACATAACGACCACTTTCTAGACCTTTCAACCAATCAGAATATCCAACCAGACTATAACTCACAGAGCTAACTATTTTATCGTGTCCACCAAAATCGACATCTCTGTAGCCTGATTCGATAAGCTGGTTCTCCCAATAGCCACTTTCTACCCAAACATCTTCATAATGACTTGTATCAAAATAGATATCTTCAAAATGACTAGTATCAACCCAGCCTTCTTCTGAACGTATATAGGTCAGTTCGTAGCCTTCTTGCCATTGTTCATTTACAGCATCATAATGTTGTTCTACATATCGACTATAGTCGCTCTCTGCCGTACCATTATCTATATAAGTTATATTACCTTGATTTATATATATTTTTTGTATAGTCGAATAACCACTTATGATCCACTGCTTTTCATAATATACATCTGTTATTAATTGTTGTTCATAATATCCATCAAAAAGCCATATCTGTTCATAATGCCCTTCATTAATCCATTCTGGATACATATAGCTATTATCAATCCAAACATCTTTATATGTTGCATACGGCTCAACAGTATATTCTTCAACAAAATCACTTATATGATCAACTATATACGTATTATCCGTAGCATCACCTTTAAATTGATCGACAGTGATTGTAGGTAAATCATTAATCGCTTTGCTGATAGTTTCACTACGATTTCCTGCACGATCAATAATGGTAAGGTCAAATGACATTGCAGTCCCATACACATAAGTAGAGAAAGTTCCATCTGCCATGACCGTAGTACTCGTTACGGAAGGTTCTTGATCAGCAAAATAATATGTAATTTCAAGAGTAGCCTTACTTTCTGCGTGTCCCGTGAGCTCTCCCCATCCATTTATGGCAAGCTGGGTGACCACTTTCGGTGCTGTTGTATCATTTGTAGCAATAATCGTTGTACCTACACTCACATTTTGATTGGCATCAACTACTTTTACCGTCAATGTTTCACCATGCCAATATTGTGACCATAAGTATGTTGTGAAACTTCCATCATTTCTGACAGTAGTTTGACCAACTAAATTATTATTAGCATCAAAAATATTAACTGTTGAATATGCTTCCGCTTGTCCTGAAAGTACATTTCCATCTTCTAAGACAAGCTGAGTTGCTGCATTTGGTGCGACAGTGTCTATAGGTGCCTTAATTTCGGTGTAAGCGCTTTGATAGCCATTTTGCTCCACAACAATGCGTAAAGTTTGCCCATTCGCCTGAGGTGAGTATAACTGGATATTAAAATGCCCTGTTTCATCTACAGAACCACCACCAATATAATTACTATACACATCAAAAATACGCACCTCACTATTTGGTGTAGCAGTTCCCTCAATGAAGAAACCATTTTCAGATACAACGACCTGATCTGCTGTTGGTGGTGCATTAGTGTCTGGATTAAAAGTAATATTAAGTGGGGTACTTATATTTTTAGCTAAATCTATTGCCGTTATAAATAACTGCTCTCCACGTAATAATGGTGGATAAATACTAGCATTGAAATATCCTAATTCATCCGATTGAAATTCTGCTCTAAAATCTCCATCCGCATCCATTACTTTAATGGTTACTTTCGGATCAGCTTGTCCCGTAATACCATAACCGTCATTACTAATCACCACATCATTAATTATTGGAGCAATATTGTCTAAAGACGCAATAATTTCAGAGATTAGGCTATATTGATTCGTATTCTGGTCATAAACTCGAACTTGTAATGTCTGTCCCTGTAGATAGTAATCAATTAACTGAATAGCAAAACTACCATCTTCATTCACAACATTATTCCACCCTCCATTAATGATCTGACCATCAGTAGATGTAACAACAATCGACATTCCTGCTGTTGCCTTTCCTGTTAGAATATGGCCATCTACATCCAGTTTTAGCTCTGTTGCAGTAATTGGTGAGTTGGTAAATACAGGTACTAACTGATGAGCAACTTCGCTTCGGTTGCCAGCAATATCTTTGACAACAATACTCAAATTTTGTGTCTGGTATTGACTCAGATTAATCCATTGATTAAATGTGCCATCGTACCAAACATAAGTTGTTGCGATAACTGCACCATATTGATCAATAATTTCAATCGTTGCATTTGGCTCAGCCTCACCAAAAAGCAATCCGTCAGAGGTTAATGTAATATTTGAAGCAGCTGATGGTGCAACATCATCAATTAAAGCATTATGTTTAACCTCAATACTTCGGTTACTTGCTTGATCAATTACAACAAATATAAGCTCTTCTCCATGTAAATAGACTTGATTAAAATAACCTGACACGTTACCAGTACTATCTACATAACCATAGCCTACAACCTCACCCGTAGCATTTTTGACTTCAATCCGAGTATTTACTTCTGCTTGCGCAGTAAAGTTTTGACCGTTTGAGTCGAGCACAATATTTTCAATCGGATTTGGCGAGATATCATCAATTAAGGCATTCTGTTTGACCTCTGTACTGCGGTTACCAGCTCGATCAACTACAACAAAAGTAAGCTCCTCTCCATGTAAATACACTTGATAGAAGTAACCAGAAACATTACCCATGCTATCGGTTGAACCAGATCCTACCACCTCACCAACAGCATTTTTAACTTCGATTCGACTATCTGCTTCCGCTTGCGCTGTGAAGTTTTGACCATTTTCATTTAAGACAATGTTTTCAATCGGATTTGGTGCAATATCATCAATCAAAGCATTTTGCTTAAATTCAATACTTTGATTACCTGCTTTATCTATAACGATAAAAGTGAGTTCCTCACCTTTTAAGTAAACCTGATTGAAGTGACCTGACACATTACCAGTACTATCGACATAACCATAGCCAACAAACTCACCCGCAGCATTTTTGACACTAATAAAACTATTTGCTTCTGCTTGTGCTGTAAAATTTTGCCCATTTTCATTAAAGATGAGGTTTTGAATCGGATTTGGTGCAATGGTATCCATCAAAGCATTTAACTTAAGTTCGACACTGCGGTTACCTACTCGGTCTATAACAACGAACGTTAATTCTTCTCCATGTAAATACACTTGATAGAAGTAACCCGTCACACTACCAGTGCTATCGGTAGAGCCCCAACCTATCTGACTACCAAATGAGTCAAAAATTTCAATCTGACTATTTGCTTCTGCTTGTGCTGTAAAGTTTTGACCGTTCGCATCAAGTACAATATTTTTAATCGGATTTGGGGCGATATCATCAAGCGGCGCCTTAACTGAAACAGCTTCACTCACATTTCCAGCAAGGTCTTTAACAATGACTGTAAACTCTTCACCATGTAAATTGTAAGTACCGAAAGAAATAGTGAATGTACCATCAGCATTTACACTCTGACTCCACGTATTCACCTGTTGACCATTCTGATCAAAAATCTGGATGAAGGTATTTGGCTCAGCTACACCAGAAAGGGATGAACCATCTTCACTAAACGTGAGATTACTTGCAGCCACAGGAGCAAAATCATCAAGCGGTGCTTTTACAGTAACCCCACCACTCAAATTACCAGCCCGATCTACTACAACTATCTTAAACTCTTCGCCATGCAAGTAGTTACTGTATAAAGAGATGTTAAATGTTCCATCCCAATTAACATTATTATTCCACTGATTTACCAATTGACCATTCTGATCAAATATTTGAATCGTAGCATTTGGCTCAGCCATACCAGTTAGATATGAACCATCTTCGCTAAATACTAAATTAGTCGCATTTTCCGGTGCCGTATTATCAAGAAAGGCTGTTTGTTTTACTTCAACGCTACGATTACCAGCTTGATCAATCACAACAAAAGTGAGCTCCTCACCTTTTAAATAAACTTGATTCAAGTAACCCGAGACATTACCAGCACCATCCACATAACCAGAACCTACAACCTCACCCGCAGCATTTTTAACTTCAACTTTGCTATTTGCTTCTGCTTGCGCTGTAAAGTTTTGACCATTTTCATTAAAGATAATGTTTTCAATCACATTCGGAGCAATGTCATCAATCAAGGCATTCTGCTTGACCTCTGTACTACGGTTACCAGCTCGATCAACTACAATAAAAGTGAGTTCTTCACCATGTAAATAGACCTGATAGAAGTAACCTGAAACATTCCCCATGCTATCGGTTGAACCAGATCCTATGACCTCACCTGCAGCATTTCTAACTTCAACTTGAGTATTTGCTTCTGCTTGCGCCGTAAAGTTTTGACCATTTGAGTCGAGTACAATATTTTCAATCGGATTTGGTGCAATCTCATCAATCAAAGCATTCTGCTTAACTTCTGTACTACGGTTACCCGCTCGGTCAACGACAACAAAAGTAAGCTCTTCACCATGTAAATAGACCTGATACAAGTAACCAGAAACATTGCCTGTGCTATCTGCTGATCCATAACCAATAATGTCACCATTGGTATTTTTAATTTCAATCTGACTATTTGCTTCAGCCTGAGCTGTAAAGCTCTGACCATTGATATCTAATACAATATTTTCAATCGGATTTGGTGCGATATCATCAGTTAAAGCACTCTGCTTGACCTCTGCACTACGGTTACCCGCTCGGTCAACTACAACAAAAGTAAGTTCCTCACCATGTAAGTAAACTTGCGGGAAATAACCAAATACATTACCTAAGCTATCGGTATAACTAGTAGTAATCTTATTTCCATCCTGATCTAATATTTCAATAGAGCTTCCAGCTTCTGCCTGAGCTGTAAAGCTTTGGCCATCTTCGTTGAAGATGATATTTGCAATCGGATTTGGTGCAATGGTGTCAATTAAAGCATTTTGCTTAAATTCGACACTGCGATTACCAACTCGATCTATGACAACAAAAGTAAGCTCTTCACCATGTAAATAGATTTGATTGAAAAAGCCTGAGACATTACCAGCACTATCTGTAGAGCCCCAACCCGTCTGATTACCTAATGAATCAAAAACTTCAATCTGACTATTTGCTTCTGCTTGTGCTGTAAAGTTTTGACCGTTTGCATCAAGTAAAATATTTTTAATTGGATCCGGTGCAATATCATCAAGTGGAGCATTTATTGAAACAGCTTCACTCACATTTCCAGCTTGGTCTTTAACGGTGACCGTGAATGCCTCCCCATGTAAATTATTGCTACCTAAGAAAATAGTAAATGTACCATCCGAGTTTATGGTGTTATCCCATATATTCACGAGCTGACCATTATGATCAAAAACCTGAATCGTAGTATTCAGCTCTGCTACGCCTGTAAGATATGAACCATCTTCTGAGAAAACTAAATTGCTGGCTGGTGTAGGAGCTAACGTATCAGCGGTAATTACAGTATCGGTGCTTACTTGCCCACGAGCATCCTTAATTGATAAGAAAAACTGCTCACCATCAACAAGAGAGCGGTCAAGCTGGAGTTTAAAATAACTTGATCCATTCCAACCGTTATCTTCACCGACTTTAATTTCGGCTACGATTTCACCTTTGGCATCTTTAACAATGAGAGTACTATTATTTTCAGCTTGCCCACTTATCACTCCGTCCGAAGTAAAGCTATCTACATGGGGGGCAAAAGCATAATTAGGCGCCTGTATCTGAGCTGCTAAACTTACATTTCCATTTACATCGGTAGCCGTGACATAAACCGTCTCAGCATTAGTTAAAAATACACCTAGTTCTATCGAGAAACTTCCACTCTCATCGGTCCAGTTATTCCAGAACCATTTATTAAGAATGTTTCCTTGCCCATCTTTAACTAAAATTTCAGAGAAAGGTTCTGCATGACCATAAACTAAATCGCCAGCATCATTGAAATTTAAATCTGTTGGGACAGGTGGAGGAGTCAGATCTACAATGATATTCTGCTCAGGACTCATCAACCCTTTATTATCAATAATTTGAACGGAAATTTGCTCTCCATCAATTAAAGGACGGTTTACACTCAAGCTAAAATGACTAAATTCATTCCAACTATTGTCATCACCTAATGTAACCTTTCCTAATTCATTACCGTCAGCATCACACACGATTACTGTACTATTATCTTCAGCAAACCCCGAAATTAAGCCTTCTTGTGTAATACGTTCAACATGTGGAATATAAGCAAAGTTTGGAACTTCAATTAGAGTTTCACTCGTATTTTGATTTTTATCTACTACTTGTACGGTAACCGATTCGCCTTCTTTTAAAAATTGGAACACTTGTAAACTTGCAAAGCCTTGTTCATCGGTAAAACCTGTAGCAATTAAATTACCCTCTCCAGAAAATGCACGAATAAAGCTGTTCGGCTCATTAACATGTACTGATAAAGTTTCACCACTGATATCAAACTGTGGAGTTTCTAAAAATACTGCAGAAGTATAGTCTGCGGTAATATATTGTGGATGGCCTGAAATATTATCTTTATCTGTAGAAATAATAATTTGAGTGCCTTCCTCCAAAGGTTGGTCGAGAGACAAAGTAAATGGTCTGACTTCACCTAATGCCATTACACTAAAAGGCGTAATACCTGAACCCTCAAATGCAATGGAGTTAAACTCTTGCAGAATATTTCCATTCTGATCTTTTACAATAAAATGACTACCTTCAGTCGCATAACCAGTGATCACACCTTCTGGACTAATTCTTGTAATACTAATAGCAGGAACTTCAGTTACTAGGCCAATTGACGAATTTTCACTGCTGTATCCATTATAAGTAGCGACCGCATAAATTTCTTGATTAGTACTAATAGAAAGGTCTTGTAAAGTAAATTTACCCTCCTCATTAGCTATTGTAGTTGCAAGCCAGTCACCATTTTTATTATATATATCAACTTTACTTCCTTTATATGCACTACCTGAAATGATAGCTCCATCTATATTATTGAAAGTTAGTGAATCTAGAGTTGGCGAATTCGGAGTATGATCTACATTATAATTTTGGGTCTGTTTAATAATGGCTGTATTGCCAGCTTGATCAGTAAGACTAATATCAATTGATATATTGGTTTGCGATTCTTCTGACCACAAAAACTCTGCTGGAATTTCAGTAACCCACTCTTGGGTAACTTCATCAAAATGAAAGTTATAAACAACATCGTTTAAAGTCGTATTTACTGATGTCAGTGAGCTATTTAAATCTGTTGGTAGATTATCTACTTCCAGTCTTATAGAAATAACTTGATCTTTTTCAACTAGGCTTATTGTATTGTCTTCAGTAATCGGCTTTACAGTTACTGTAGTTGATTCAATATTTAAAGAATTATCTATAATTAATTTTTCCACACCAGTTTCTGATGTGTTGCCTGCAAGATCTGTCACTATAGCTTTATAGAGGTAACTTCCATCAGCTAAATTTTTTTGATCAGCTGTTGTCTCCTGCCAAGTTTTTCCTTCATCGGTAGAGACTTCATAGTGATCTAATAAAGCAGCTTGTTCTCCAATTACAATCGGTTGAGCTAGCTTCAAAGTAAAATTATTATCTTGCGTAATTTGATCGGTTGCTGAAACACCTGTATCACTCAAATCAGATAAAGTTAGTTCACCTGCTTGTGGTGCGGTAGTATCTACAACGACTTTTTGTATAGCGGTTTCTGATGTATTACCTGCAATATCTGTAACTATAGCTTTATATTGGTAAACACCATCAGCCAAATCTTTTTGATTTACTGTCGTTTCCTGCCATGTCTTTCCTTCATCTTTTGATATCCAGTAAGTGATTTGGCTATTGACTTCTTGTCCACTAATCTTTAAATCAAAAGTTTTATCTTGTGTAATTTGATCAGTTGCCGAAACACCTGTATCACTTAAATCAGATAAAGTCAGTTCACCTACTTGTGGTGCTGTTGTATCGACAACAACTTTTTGTATAGCGGTTTCTGATGTATTGCCTGCAACGTCGGTTACTACAGCTTTATATTGATAAACACCATCGACCAAATCTTTTTGAGCTACTGTTGTTTCCTGCCAACTCTTTCCATCATCTTTCGATATCCAGTAAGTAATTTGGCTATTTACTTCTTGTCCGCTAATCTTTAAATCAAAAGCTTTATCTTGCGTAATTTGATCAGTTGCTGAAATGCCCGTATCAGTCAAAGCAGCTAAAGTCAGTTCACCTGCTTGCGGCGCTGTTGTATCCACAACGACTTTTTGCACACTGGTTTCAGATATGTTGCCTGCAACGTCGGTTACTACAGCTTTAAATTGATAAATACCATCAGCCAAATCTTTTTGATTTACTGTCGTTTCCTGCCATGTCTTTCCTTCATCTTTCGATATCCAGTAAGTGATTTGGCTATTCACTTCTTGTCCACTAATCTTTAAATTAAAAGTTTTATCTTGTGTAATTTGATCAGTTGCCGAAACACCTGTATCACTTAAATCAGATAAAGTCAGTTCACCTACTTGTGGTGCGGTAGTATCTACAACGACTTTTTGTATAGCAGTTTCCGATGTATTTCCCGCTCGGTCCGTTACTACAGCTTTGTAGAGATAAACACCATCGGTTAAATCTTTTTGAGCGACCGTTGTCTCTTGCCAAGTTTTTCCTTCATCGGTAGAGACCAAATATGTTACTCGGCTGCCACTTTCCTGTCCCTCAATCTTTAAAGTGAAGTTTTTATCTTGAGTGATCTGGTCGATTGTAGAAGCCCCTGAATCCAAAAGATTTTTGAGATTCAAAGTACCTGGCTCAGGAGGCGTCGTATCTTTAGAATCGTTCCGAGACAATAAAGCAATTGTTCCGGCTCCTGCTAAAGCGCTGACTACCCACGACCAGAGGGGTACAGAAGATGGACTATCAATAAGCTTTGGCGTATCTTTTAATTCTAAATAATTAACAGTGGTCTGTCCGCTAGCATCTTCTCCCAGATTAGCAGCCCAATAACTCTGCCCTTCATTTAAAAGAATTTGCGGGTTTTCACTAATAAAATAGTTTTCTAAAACAATTTCAGTTCCATCTTTTAGATGAACAATTGCACTGTTTCCTTCTCTTGTTATTGAAGAAATTTTTTCTGGATTTATATCGATTTTTGCGACTTCTTTAGGATTTACTACAATATTTTTTGTCTGGCCTACATTAATATCAACTGTATTATTTTTTGAAGCATTATTTGCCATTAATGATACTTGTACCATTTTTCCACCATGAAATTTTAAATATTATTAAGTTATTCTAAAATATTAAGATAAATAGATACTCATTTAATCAAATATTATTAACTATCATAAAACCCTAAACCCTTATTGTAGCTACTTTAAATCGCGGCTTTTTATATAGTTAAAAATTTTTTATGTATCCATTAATATTATTTTTAAAATGATAAAACATTTAGAATGTTTTCCTATTCCCCATATATAGAATTTAAAGCTTAGGCATTGTAATGGATAAAATTTTATCAATCTACTCTTAAGTTAAATGTCTTATAGAATTTTTATAAATTAAATTAATTGAAAAATCTTTAAATCATAATTAAACCAATAATGATTAATTTTTCCTTCATTTGAAATGACATTAAAACTATTTGGAACATGATAATGCAAACGGCTAGAAGTTGCTGTTCCTGCATGAATATCATAAATAGGATGATCTATCTTTAATTGATAAATTTGCGTTAAATCATATACAGCAGTTTTATGTAAATGCCCGTGTAACATTCCAAATAGTCCCGTTGTACTCCATTTTTCGAGTGCCATTTTTCCTAATACAGGACAATCTTTAATACCATGCTCATCATCAGGTGGAGTATAAAAAGGTTGATGGAAAACAACTAATTTGATTTTATCCGCTGGCGCTTGCTGTAATCGCTCATATGTAGTTTGAATTTGCTCAATCGAAATATGTCCACGAGTATGATAACGACGGCGAATACTATTCACCCCAACAATATAAAAATGTTCAGTTTCTATAGTTGGTTCAAGCTGGCCAAAAAAATATTGGTAGCGAGTAAATGGTGAGAAAAAACGGTTCCAGATATGGTACAACGGAATATCGTGATTACCAGGCACAACAAGATAAGGAATATTAAGGCTATCTAAAAACTGACGGCATTTATAAAACTGTTGATATCGGGCACGTTGAGTAATATCACCACTCACCACAATGACTTCAGGTTTATGTTGAGTGCAAAAAAGTCGGATTGCATCTAAACATGCCTCAACTTCTGTTCCAAAATGCAGATCAGATAGGTGTAACAACATTTGGCACCATAATATTTAAAGCATTCTTTTCTACAGAGAAATTTAAAGGTGCTTTCATCTCTAATATTTCACCATCTAAAGCTACTGTAAGTTTTGATCTTTTTGCACAATCTACCACCACATGATCTGCACAAAAACTATAAACATCTTGGGTCTCTTCTACTTTGCCTTGAATCCACTGCCACAACATGTTTAATAAACTAAGCCTATCACTTTTCGTAATGACCACTCCAGCGACCCGACCTTGTGCTGCACATTCGGCAATTCTTAATTTCATATCACACAACTGCAACTGGTTATTACCAAAGAAAATTAGAGGGGTTTTGACTGGATATTTCTTCCCATCAACTGTGACGGAAAGTTTCATGGATTTATTTTCTCTTAATAAAACATCCAGAGCTGAGGTATAGGCATGTAAAGGTAAGCGTCCTAAATATTTATTATAAAGCTCACGTTTCTTTATAAATAATGGATAAAGTCCTAGACTCGCATTATTTAAATAAACATGGTCATTAATTGTCGCAATATGTACAGAGCGTGGTGTACCTCTAGCGATGACTTCAGCAGCTTCTAACAAATCTAAGGGAATATCTAAAACTTTAGCGACATAATTAAAAGTTCCCAAAGGTAAAATTCCCATAGGGATATGAGTATGTCTAAGTTTTGATGCTACCGCATTTAATGTTCCATCCCCACCCGCTGCAACAACAACACCTAAGTTTGCATTTTGGCTATGCCGATGAATTACTTGAATCATCAAATCATCAAAAGAAACATCTTCCGCTAATTCAAAAACTTGTATTTCAAAACCAAATTCGGTGAACACGGTCATTAACTGTTCATACATATCTTCATGTTTTGACGCATGAAAACCCGACTTTTGGTTATAAATGATAGAGAGAGGTTTTAAAGTCCGCATTTTTATTATCTTAGAGGGATTCATCCTGAATATTGTATATAAAAACACCTAATAAAAGTCTCTTTATGTAAATTTTGAATGAAGATCATTTGTTTAATCAATAATAATTCTCAAGAAAAAAATAAGAATCAAGATATTGATTTTTAAGGAAATAAATAATATAAATAACATACATACAACATAAAAATATTGAGAATAAGATATTGTAAAAAACTACAAGTTAATGATTTAAATAAGAAAAATATAAAAAAGTAAAATATCTATTTCTTAGTCTTTAGTCTTATTTTTTTTATGATTTTGTGCTTTAATACAGCCACTTTTTTATTTGATCTTTCATTGTACCTCTCAATGAATGACTTGTACGTTGTACATATTTTGAATAGGCCTCACCATGACCACAGTGAACGCACCAGAATTCGTTCGTCATCCTAAGCTTATCGCATGGGTTGAAGAAATTGCAAACTTAACCAAACCAGCAAAAATCGAATGGTGTGACGGAAGCGAAGAAGAGTATCAACGTCTAATCGACTTGATGATCGCTAACGGCACCATGCAGAAATTAAACCAAGAAAAACATCCTGGTTCTTATCTTGCAAATTCTGACCCATCTGACGTTGCACGTGTTGAAGACCGTACTTACATCTGCTCTCAAAATAAAGAAGATGCTGGTGCGACAAACAACTGGGAAAACCCAGCTGTTATGCGTGAAAAATTAAATGGTTTATTTGAAGGCTCAATGGAAGGCCGTACCATGTACGTTGTTCCTTTCTCAATGGGTCCTTTAGGTAGCCATATTGCTCATATCGGTATTGAGTTAACTGACTCTCCTTACGTTGCTGTTAGCATGCGTAAAATGGCACGTATGGGTAAAGCAGTTTATGACGTATTAGGTACAGACGGCGAGTTTGTTCCTTGTGTACATACAGTAGGTGCTCCACTTGCTGAAGGCCAAAAAGACGTTGCTTGGCCATGTAACCCTGAAAAATATATCGTTCATTACCCAGAAACTCGTGAAATCTGGTCTTTCGGTTCTGGTTACGGCGGTAACGCATTACTTGGCAAAAAATGTTTAGCTCTTCGTATCGCTTCTGTCATGGGACGCGAACAAGGTTGGTTAGCTGAACACATGCTTATTCTTGGTGTAACTAACCCTCAAGGTGAAAAACACTACATCGCTGCAGCATTCCCGTCTGCATGTGGTAAAACAAACTTTGCAATGTTAATTCCACCAGCAGGTTATGAAGGTTGGAAAATCGAAACTGTAGGTGACGATATTGCTTGGATCAAACCAGGTGAAGATGGTCGTTTATATGCGATTAACCCTGAAGCTGGTTTCTTCGGTGTAGCTCCTGGTACAAACACCAAGACTAACCCGAACTGTATGGCAACTCTTCATAAAGATGTTATCTATACAAACGTAGCGGTAACTGAAGATGGTCAAGTATGGTGGGAAGGTCTTTCTAAAGAAGTTCCAACAAACTTAACTAACTGGAAAGGTCAGCCTCACGTAAATGGTGAAAAAGCAGCGCATCCAAATGCTCGCTTCACTGTTGCAGCTGGTCAATGCCCTTCTATCGATGCTGACTGGGAAAATCCAGCAGGCGTTCCAATTTCTGCATTTATTTTCGGCGGTCGCCGCGCAGATACAGTTCCTTTAGTTTCTGAAGCTTTCGATTGGGTTGACGGTGTATATAAAGCGGCAACTATGGGTTCTGAAACTACTGCTGCTGCTGTTGGTCAACAAGGTATCGTTCGTCGTGACCCATTCGCGATGCTTCCATTTGCTGGCTATAACATGGCTGACTACTTTGATCACTGGTTAAGCCTTGGTCAACAAGTAAGCACAAAAGCTGAAGCAGCTGGTAATAAATTACCAAAAATCTTCAATGTAAACTGGTTCCGTCGTGATGCTGAAGGCAACTTCGTATGGCCTGGTTTCGGTCAAAACATGCGTGTTCTTGAGTGGATCATTGATCGTTGTGAAGGTCGTGCAAACGCTGTTGAAACACCAATTGGTCTTGTTCCAACATATGACGACTTGAACTGGGAAGGTACTGAATTCTCTAAAGAAGAATTTGACCTAATCACAGCTCAAGATAAAGATCAGTGGATTACTGAAATTGAAAGCCACACTGATTTATTTAATAAACTCGGTGATCGCTTACCGAAAGCATTAAAAGAACGTCAAGCAGCTTTACTTGAAGCTGTAAAAACTGGCTTCTAATTGCTATATATAAAAAAGGTCGCTATATGCGACCTTTTTTATTATGCGGCATCATCTTTTTGTCGACGCTCAGATAAATAAGCTTCTAATATTTTTACTTGTTTTTCATCAAATGCCAGACCTAGTTTTGTTCTACGCCACAATATATCCTCAGCAGTAGTTGCCCATTCATATTCACATAAATATTTGACTTCGCATTCAAATAAATCATGTCCAAAATTCTGGCCTAATTGCTCTATTGCATTTTTCTCTCTGAGTATATTCCAGACTCTTGTGCCATATGCATGCGCCCAACGGTTAGCAAGTGATTCAGACACTCCACTTACACGTGAATAAATCTGATGCGTTAAATCATCTAGTGTTGTCCAGTTTTCAGCGCCAGGTAATGGCTCATCTGCAGTCCACTCCTCTGCCATATTACTAAAAAACGGGGATAGATCTTCTAAAGCAGCCTCTGCCAGTTTCCGATAAGTTGTGATCTTGCCACCAAACACAGATAACAAAGGTGCTTTTTTATGTTCAGCCTGTAATGCCAAGGTATAGTCACGTGTAATTGCTGAAGGATTATCAGATTCATCATCACATAAAGCACGTACACCCGAGTACTGGCTTACAATATCAGCTCGAGTTAACTGCTTTTTAAAATGTGAATTGGTCACTGTTAAGAGGTAATCAATTTCTACCTCTGTGATCTCTACCTTTTGTGGATCACCTATATATTCCTGATCTGTCGTACCAATCAGTGTATATTTTTCTAAATATGGAATTGCAAACACGATGCGTCGATCTTCGTTTTGCATAATGAAGGCTTTATGGCAGTCATATAATTTTGGCACAACAATATGACTTCCTTGGATCAATCGGATTTGATAAGGCGATTCTAAATTTAGGTTTTCTCTAATAATTTCTTCAACCCAAGGACCAGCTGCATTCACCAAAGCTCTTGCACGTACCTGATAAAACTCTGCTCCGCTTTGTAACTCCAGATGCCACAGCTCTTGTTCCCTATAAGCTTTAATACAACGCGTACGTGTTACGACTTTGGCACCTTTCTCTTTGGCCTGTAATGCATTTAACACTACAAGACGTGCATCATCTACAGTACAGTCAGAATATTCAAAGCCACGTGTGATAGCTGGTTTTAAAGGACTATCTTCTTTGAAGTAAATAAGATTTGATCCTAATAGTTTTTCTCGTTTTCCCAAATGATCATAAAAAAACAAGCCCGCCCGAATTAACCATGCAGGGCGTAAATGTGGTCGATGAGGCATAATAAAGCGCATGGGTTTAATAATATGTGGAGCTTTAGCCAACAACACTTCACGCTCTGCTAAGGCTTCTCTAACCAATCTAAATTCTTTATGCTCTAAATAGCGTAGACCACCATGAATTAATTTACTGCTAGCAGATGAGGTGTGACTAGCTAAATCATCTTTTTCACATAAAAATACCGATAGTCCACGGCCTGCAGCATCATTAGCAATACCAACACCATTAATACCGCCACCGATCACGGCAATGTCATATATTTTTAAATAATCATTAGGGTGTATTTTCATTTCTCATTTTCTTTTTATTGTTGATCTTATAAAAATTAAAACATCAAATGGAAGAAACAACAATCAAAAAAGTAGAATAATCAATTTTAAATAACCAAGTATTTAACCCTTAATTGATCATCCTACTATCGAATTCAACCAGTTAAAGAACGAATTAATCCTCAGCCCAACTTTGACTACGCTTAACTGCCTTGAGCCAACCTTTATAAATAATTTCTGATTGTTCAGAAGACATTTTTGGCTCAAATACCTTTTCTATGGCGGATTTATTTCTTAACTCATGTAGATCTTGCCAGAAACCCGTCGCCAGTCCAGCAAGAAAAGCTGCCCCCAAAGCTGTGGTTTCTTTCATTATTGGACGTTCTACTGGTGTCGCTAAAATATCGGCTTGAAATTGCATCAAGAAATTATTTTCCGTCACTCCCCCATCAACACGGAGTGTACGGAGCTTTTCTTCTGCATCTTGCTGCATTGCATCCAAAACATCTCGGGTTTGAAAAGCAATAGACTCTAAAGTTGCACGAATAATATGTTCAATACTGGCTCCACGTGTGAGACCAAAAATTGCTCCTCGCGCAGTTGGATCCCAATACGGTGCGCCCAACCCTGTAAAAGCAGGTACAACATATACACCGTTACTGTCTTTCACACGTGTTGCATAAAGCTCAGAGTCTTTAGCATTCTTAATGACCTTTAATTCATCGCGTAACCACTGAACGCAAGAACCACCATTGAACACGGCACCCTCTAAGGCATAGTTCACCTCACCACTCGCACCACATGCAATAGTAGTTAGTAATCCATGTTCTGAACGTACAATCTTCTTACCTGTGTTCATTAATAGAAAACAGCCTGTGCCATAGGTATTTTTTGCCTGACCAGATTCAACACACATTTGACCAAACAGTGCGGCTTGTTGATCACCTGCGATTCCTGCGATGGGGATACCAACTTCTTGCCCACTAATGGTATGTGTATATCCATAAACCTCAGATGAGCTACGCACTTCGGGTAACATTGCTCGAGGAATATCTAAAGCTTGTAAAAGTTTTTCATCCCATTCAAGCTTTTCAATATCAAAAAGCATGGTTCGCGAAGCATTGGTAAAATCAGTGACATGGACTGCGCCATTGGTTAGTTTCCAGATTAACCAAGTGTCCACCGTACCGAACAATAATTCACCTCGCTCAGCACGTTCACGACTTCCTTCAACATGGTCTAATATCCATTTAATTTTTGTGGCCGAAAAATACGGATCAATCACCAAACCCGTTGTTTTACTTATGTATTCTTGCAATCCTGCTTTATGTAGTTGATTGCATATCTCAGTCGTTTGTCGACTTTGCCAAACAATCGCATTGTAAATCGGCTTTCCCGTTTTTTTATCCCAAACAACTGTTGTTTCCCGCTGATTGGTAATCCCAATTGCTGCAACTTGTTCACTCTTAATGCCTGCTTGAGCTAATGCTTCTACCCAAACAGCACTTTGCGTAGCCCAAATTTCCATAGGGTCATGCTCAACCCAGCCAGGCTGAGGATAAATCTGAGTAAATTCTTTTTGAGCAATACTTACAACGTTAGCATCATGGTCTAAAACAATTGCTCTTGAGCTTGTTGTTCCCTGATCAAAAGCAACAATATATTTTTTCGGGCAATTTGACATCTGAATGTCCCTTTCATTATTCACACACATCTAGTCCACAATGCCAAGACATCATGCCTAACTATATTTACTTAAAATTTTCTTTGGAATATATCATTATTTTTAAGGGGTATAGGTTTTCTTCGCCCAAACTCTACTCATTCTTTATCAATTTTTACTACTTGGAAAAAAATAATATGCCAAAGATCCCAACAATATTATAAACGTGAGCTGATCGGCTAATTTGAAATCACATAAATATTCAACTTATTCCTTTGCTTAAATAATAAACATTGTTTTACAGACATAAAAAAAATAAAGTGAAATACTCCTCTAGAAAATATGTAAAAACGGAATAAATCTTCTCTCTTTTAGCATTCAACCCAAGCGAAACATGGAGCGACTCATGGTTGATCAACCTTCTACCGCAACAACTCCACATTCTAATTTAGATACAAAAACTCGTCTAAAATCAATTTTGGGCGGTTCTGCCGGTAACCTTGTCGAATGGTACGACTGGTATGTATATGCAGCATTCACGCTCTATTTTGCTCATGCTTTTTTTCCAAAAGGTAGCCAGACGGCTCAACTCCTTCAAGCGGCCGCAATTTTTGCTGTAGGCTTTTTAATGCGCCCGATCGGTGCATGGATTATGGGAATCTATTCCGACCGTAAAGGACGCAAGGCGGGTCTTACGCTTTCAGTCACTTTAATGTGTATAGGTTCGCTGCTTATTGCCGTGACGCCAAGTTATGAAAGTATTGGTGTATTTGCCCCTCTTCTTTTAGTTGTCGCCCGTTTAATTCAAGGCTTAAGTGTAGGCGGTGAATATGGTGCTAGTGCTACCTATTTAAGTGAAATGGCTGAAAGAAATCGACGTGGTTTTTTCTCTAGCTTCCAATATGTAACATTGATTGCTGGTCAGCTCACAGCCCTATGTGTTCTATTAATATTACAAATGGTATTAACTGAAGAACAACTACATGATTGGGGATGGCGTATCCCATTCTTTATAGGTGCTTTACTCGCGATTGTAGTTTTCCGCATTCGACGTGGCCTATTAGAAACTCAATCTTTTAAAAATGCTCAGGCAGAAACAGACCAACCAAAATCAGGCATGTTTGCTTTATTTAAACATTATCCGAAAGAAGCGTTCACAGTATTGTTTTTAACCGCTGGCGGGACTTTAGCTTTTTATACTTACACGACTTATCTGCAAAAATATTTGGTCAACACATCTGGATTCACCAAACCTGAAGCCACTCAAATTACAACTTTAGCGCTATTTATTTTTATGTGTCTACAGCCTGTAGCGGGTGCTTTATCGGATCGCATTGGTCGAAAACCCCTTATGATTTTCTTCGGAATAACAGGTGTTTTATTCACATACGTTCTATTCGATGCACTCGCAAATACACATAACTACTGGACAGCTTTCTGGTTATGTTTTGGGGGTCTCGTAATGGTGACTGGTTACACTTCAATTAATGCCGTAGTTAAAGCTGAGCTCTTCCCTGCACACATTCGCGCTTTAGGAGTTGCATTACCTTACGCGATTGCCAATACGTTATTTGGCGGAACAGCAGAGTTCTTTGCTTTAAGTTTTAAAGAAGCTGGGCATGAATCTTGGTACTTTATTTATGTAAGTATCATGATCTTCATTTCTCTCATTATTTATATTTTTATGAAAGATACCAAGCATCATTCAAAAATCAAAGAACATTAATACTTTACTAATAAGGGCTAATATCGTTCGCCGATGTTAGCTCAAATCATGAGATTAAGCCCCAACAACCTTTGTATTTTATGAGATACTAGCTATAAGAAAATAAGGACGATACTGATGAATAGAAGTATTTTATGCTTGGCATTAAGTAGTATGTTTGTTTTAACTGCTTGTCAGACTACCCCTCGACAATATAATGGTTCAACTGGATACCAGATTGAAAACCAAACAAAAACTTCGGCGACTTTAGCTTACACTTTAGCGGGTCGTAATAACCAGCAACTCGATGAACGTAAATTACAACGCGCTTGTCAGAATGTGCTAGGTGCTCAGAAAGTTTATAAATTATCAATTTTGAGTATCAATGAAATTCCTAATCCAGCGAAAGATGAGCATTATGGAATTCAACTCGGCGAAACTCGTGCTTCTTTTGGCTTATCAAATACACCTAGCTTAAATAATGGTGAAGACTATGCGACTCGCCAAGCGCTTGAAGCACGTCCAAGCACACTAAAAGTTGTTCGTTATACTTGTTCATAAAATAAAAAAAAGACGCTGTTCTTTTACAGCGTCTTATAAAAACTTACATTTCTAAACTCTTTAGCTTCATCTAGATCTGGCCATGTAGAAGCACTTCTTTCTTCAATTTTTTCATATTTGGGATGACTAAAGTTTTTAACACGGCTATCAGCCACCCAGACTTCTGGCGCAAACTTTAAAAATTCATCTAAGAAAAAGCGGTTACATTGATCGTATAAAACATCAGCTG
Organism: Acinetobacter sp. 1294243; assembly: GCF_000588015.1. Classification (NCBI taxonomy): domain Bacteria; kingdom Pseudomonadati; phylum Pseudomonadota; class Gammaproteobacteria; order Moraxellales; family Moraxellaceae; genus Acinetobacter; species Acinetobacter sp. 1294243. The sequence goes on along the minus strand of NZ_JFXG01000015.1, from coordinate 28,500 downwards.
CCAATAAAACATCAACTTGCTCAGCCTTATATAAATCATCTAAATATTCTAGCTCAACATTATTAAGTAAAGCGTTTTCACGGCAAGCATTCAAACTAACTTGATCGATATCACAGCAGATGACTCGTTTCGCTCCTGCCATTTTTGCAGCAATTGCAACTACACCCGAACCAGCCCCGAAATCCAAAACAACTTTATCTTTAACATGGTCCGGCTCTGCAAGTAACCACTGTGCCATTGCTAAACCAGATGCCCAACAGAAAATCCAATACGGCGTATCATTCCAAATACGACGAATAACTTCATCATCTAAGCGATCAGTTGGAAAAACTGGTGGAATCAACCATAAAGAAATAGGCGTTTCTGGTAATTGTTGTACCATCAACTCACAATTGGGAATAACTTCATGTAAGGCTTGAAGTAAATGTTCAGGGGCTTTAGACAGTTGAAAGGTGCAGCTCATCAGATTTCTTTTAATTCATTTTTATAACAAGCATAACAGAGTCATTCCATTATGATTTGAATTTTTAGAATAACCTTCGGTTGGACCTACTTTTCTTTCGGGAAAAGTAGGCAAAACCATTGTCATCCGCAAAACTCGGCAGATACTCTCTAGAATCGAAAGCATCGCAGAAACATTAAATTTTTAACGTATTTCTGCCTCAAACAATTGCGGATGACGGTTACGCGTATCAAATAACAGCCTAGCGTTAATTAAATTAACCTAAAGCTTTTTCAGCAGCTTCTACAGTTTGACGAATCAAAGTTGTAATAGTCATTGGACCAACACCACCCGGTACTGGTGTGTAAGCAGAAGCAATTTCTTCAATACCTTGTAGTTGAATATCACCTACACCACCGCCATCACGAGGATGGAAACCAGCATCTACAACCACTGCACCTTGTTTAATCCAATCTTTTTGGATAAGTTCAGCTTTACCAACTGCACCGACAATAATATCGGCTTGTTTCACAAGCTCAGGGAAGTTTTTTGTGCGTGAATGGCAAAACGTTACTGTTGCATTCGCTTGCAAAAGCATCATTGCCATTGGTTTACCTAAAATTGCTGAACGACCGACTACAACCGCATGTTTACCAGCAATTTCGATATTGTTTTCTTTTAAAATGGTCATGATGCCTGCAGGAGTCGCTGAACCATATGCAGCTTCACCCATAGCCATACGGCCAAAACCAAGACAAGTTACACCATCAACATCTTTAGCTAATGAGATTGCATCGAAACATGCACGCTCATCAATTTGCTCTGGAACTGGATGTTGTAAAAGAATGCCGTGTACATCTGGGTTAGCATTAAGTTTTTCAATTTCAGCTAATAATTGTTCTGTTGTCGTTTCTTGTGGCAATTCAATTTTTAAAGAGTCCATGCCTACTCGACGGCAAGCATTTCCTTTCATGCGTACATAAGTTGCAGATGCACCATCATCCCCAACTAAAATAGTCGCCAAAATTGGGGTACGACCTGTTTTAGCTTTTAAAGCTTCAACACGTACTGACAAATTTTCTTCAATTTGCTTTGCTAATGCGCGACCGTCTAAAACCAATGCCACAGCACATCTCCAAGGTAGACATGAATTTAATGTGCCAATAATACATGATTATTTGGACAAATTTATTCTAGATGTTGCTTTTATGTTCATCTTATCTCAAAACAGTATTGTTTTTTTTGTAAAGGTTGCTAATATGTGCATCACCAAATGTAGGCGGGGTGGCAGAGTGGTCATGCAGCGGACTGCAACTCCGTGGACGCCGGTTCGATTCCGACCTCCGCCTCCAAATTTGGTAAAGCCCGGGTGGTGAAATAGGTAGACACAGGGGATTTAAAATCCCCCGCCCACAAAGCGTGCCGGTTCGAGTCCGGCCCCGGGCACCATTTTCTAGTACAGAAATTGGTGTCATAAAGAATCCAGCGAAAGCTGGTTTTTTTATGTCTAAAAAAAGGATACTTATTAGCATCCCTTTCTCGCCCCATATATTTAAGCAGTTTTTTGCTTATCTTTTTCAGGTGTTAAATTCGCATCCAACACCAATTGATAACCTCGACTAGAATCTACTTTATATTCTGCATTTTTAATTGAATCTACAAAAATCCAATCCGACAGCACCTGCTTATCATCTAGTGTAACCATCAAATAACCCCGCTGATTTAAATTACAATATGCCAATTCATCGATAAGCGTCGTAAAGGCAAATTCAAATTGCTGCAACTGAGCTAGCGGAATACTTAAATATTTTTCAAGACCCGGTGAAGAAACCGAACTTGTCGCCAGTTCAACCCCGACATATTCACCCTTTTGGCTATATAAGTAAGATGTCCACGCATTATGGGTATCGCCTGCCAAAACAATAATTTTCTTATTAAACTCTGCCAATTTAGTGTAAAAGAACTCTCGCTCAGCATAGTAACCATCCCAAGCATCAAGGTTATATGGAACTAAAGTTGTGACTCGAGCTTTTTCTTGAACAGTTAAAGTTGGATCACCCTGCTCTAATCGTAATTTTAATGTGACTAATTCTGTAATTTGCGCATTCATTTTAGCTAACGTATCTGGCGATGTTCCGCCTGAAGTAATTTGCCCCAGCGATGCCAACAACTCAGCAGGAATCCACATTTTACTCATTAAGACTTGCTGTCCCACAACATTCCATGTTGCAGTTGAACTTTGTAAGAGACCTACTATATTTTTCTCTTTACTACCTAATAACCACTCACGCTGAGTTTCACCCATTAAGGTCCGCATTGGATTAGTCAAATCTGCTTGGAATTTTGCAATATCCAAACCATTTGCTGTTATATACTTGCCATAATCCAACTGCTCATCACGGGCAATAATGCGAGTATCTAACATCATTAAATTGACAAGCCCCCCAAAATCAAACCGGCGATAAATCTTAGTATGCTGATCATCGATAGGACGGATAGGCATCCATTCAAAATAAGCTTGTAAAGCCGCTAGCTTTCTTTCTAAAAACTTACCTTCATTCTTTGCTTTTGGAGTTTCTTCCGTATGATTCTCAGCCCCTTCACGCCAAGTATCATTTGCTAACTCATGGTCATCCCAAATTACAATAAAAGGATGACGCTGATGAGCGGCCTGTAAGTCTTTATCTTGACGATACAGCGCATAACGCTTGCGATAACCATCTAACTCAATAATTTCTTTATTATTATCGGACGGTAAAGTACGGCCCAGCTTTGCAGCATCTTCTGTCGCATAGCCATCAGCCCCATATTCATAAATATAATCGCCCAAATGAATCACTACATCCACGTTCTGTTTTGCCATTTCACGATAAACGTAAAAATAACCCGCAGGATAATTAGAACAAGAACATACTGCAAAGCTAACCTTATTAGTAGTTACAGGTAAAGTTTTAGTTTGCCCTATTGGCGAGACTTTACTACCAAATCGAAAGCGATAATAATAAGTCGTACCTGCTTGTAGACCTGTTGCATCCACCTTCACGGTAAAATCGTCAGTTTTAGTCGTTTGAACCGTACCAGTCTTTAAATTCTGCTTGAACTGATCATCGGTAGCAATTTCCCAAGTCACCTTAAGAGGTGCACTAAGGTCTACTGGTGTTAAACGCGTCCATAAAATTACTTTATCTTGCAATGGGTCGCCGCTCGCAACTCCATGTAAAAAATCTGCTTGTGTTTCTGAACCCTCCTCCTCATCGGAACCATCATTACACCCCGTAAAAGCTACAGGCAAAGATAGCGCCCCAAAACCGAACAGACTCTTTTGAATTAATTCTCGGCGTGAAATTTTCTCTGACATAAAATTACCTAAGTTTTAAGCAATGAGTGTCTTAAATTTAGGTAGATAAGATGAACAACTGATCTCAGTTTAATGAACAAATCATGACACAAATTGGTCAATTTATATAAATACCAACAAGAACTGATTGAAAATAAAGCAAACTCTCTGATTTTCTCTTGCCAATCGCGCACTTGTCCTCTATTATTGCGCACATGCCCGGGTGGTGAAATAGGTAGACACAGGGGATTTAAAATCCCCCGCCCACAAAGCGTGCCGGTTCGAGTCCGGCCCCGGGCACCATTTTCAAATATTGAATTTGGTGCTACAAAGAATCCAGCGTATGCTGGTTTTTTTATGCCTAATCAAAATGAATTTTATGATAAGAATATTATTACTCGTTTGCACTACCCTTTTTATAACAAAGGTTTACGCCACAGATCTTTTCTCTGGTACCCTTTCTTTCAAAGACAACAATTGGTATTTTTCACGTTGCTCTATTACCAAAGATGATTATTTAGTTAAAGCACCCGAACAGATAATAGATAAATTTAAAACGCTGGAACAAAAAAGAGAAACTTATTGGGTCAGTTTGTTAGCGGACGCAGATTATCAAGAGAATGGTGTTTTAGTTTTAAAAGTTAAAGAAATAGACGAAATACATTTAAAGGCATCTTGCCACTTGTTAGATGTATTTGAAGATATTGAAAATCGAGAGTAATCACCACTCTCGATTCATCACCAGCTCTTCCATTTCTAGATCTAAATATCCAGCTTCCTGTGCTACCATCATCATTGCTTCAGCAATATAGTCAGCAGCACTATCATCTAACGAAGAATCTAGATCTTCGAACTGAGGTTTCATTTCATTAATTTCAATCACAGTCTGATGAGCATATCGATAGATATCCTGCTCAGCTAAGGCAGGCTTCTGAACTTTTTTAGCAAATTGTTCAATGAGCTGCTTTAGTTCAGCGACCAAAATATCTGGATAATATTCATCATCAAACATCGGGAGAAGTAAGTCTTCGAACATACAAAAGTTTACACAACAGCAAAAACTTGCCGCTTATAACATATTTTCAAAAGAATAACGATATTTTTCCCTGACTCAATCATCTAGCTCATTAAATTAATGAGTTACTACCTGATTTTATAAAGCCTACTTTGCTAGGCTTGTATCATCGCCTTCCAAACTAGAATTGCATCAGTCATTGCTTTGACATCATGCGCTCTAACAATGCATGCTCCTTGCTGAATACTAAGCAAATGCCCCGCAACGCTTCCTACCGCACGCTGATCTGCAGTTGCACCCTTTAATGCTTCACCAATAAAACGTTTACGAGATAGGCCAGATAAAATCGGATAACCCATTTCACCAAGCTTCCAAAATTCTTTTAATAGTCTTAAATTTTGCTGCGCATTTTTTGCAAAACCAAACCCAGGATCAATAATAATATTATGTTTTTTCACGCCCGCATTTAAAGCTTCATTCACGCGCTGCTGGAGTTCCGCTATAACATCTAAGGTTACGTCCGTATATTGGTCTAACTGATTCATTGTAGTCGGCTCACCACGCATATGCATGATCACTACGGGTATATCCAGATCTGCTGCCGTTTTTAAAGCATTGGGACGAGTAAGCGCACGTACATCATTCCAAATATGTGCTCCTGCTTCTTTCGCTGCACGAATAACATCAGGCTGACTTGTATCAATTGATAGAACAATATTATGTTTAGCTAAAGCTTCAACTACGGGCACAACTCTTCGTATTTCTTCTTCTACGCTTACTTCAGATGCTCCTGGACGGGTAGACTCACCACCAATATCAATAATGGTAGCACCTTGCTCTACCATGGCTAGTGCATAAGCAATCGCTTGATCTACTTGATTATGCTTTCCACCATCACTAAAAGAATCTGGTGTGACATTTAATATGCCCATAACGTGAGGCTGTGATAGATCTAACTGAAGCTGTCCACACTGTAAAATCTGTTGAGGCAAAGGCATTAGTTGCATAAAAAGCTCCAGTTTAAAATCAGGCTGTATTTTAGCAATTATCCTCTATATATGGTGTTGATTTGTTTTTAGCTTTTAACAAACTCAAGCCCATAAAAAAAGCCACATGACTGTGGCTTTTTTAATTAACTAATTATTAGTTCATTGCTGGCAATGGTGGTGGTGTAGATGGACCATCTTTTGGTGGTTCAAATGCAGCCACTGGATTTTCAGCAACATATACTTTAGGCGGTTGTGGCTCACGGCCTTCCATAATGTCACGGATTTGATCACGATCAATAGTTTCCCATTCCATCAAAGCTTTTACCATCGCATGTGCAATATCTTTATTACCTTCTAAGATATTACGTGCAACTTTATATTGCTCATCAAGAATACGACGTACTTCTTCATCAACTAACTGTTGAGTTGCTTCAGAAATCGTACGGCTTCCCACATTACCAAAGAAACCATTTTGGTTTTCATCTTCGTAAACCATTACACCCATTTTGTCAGACATACCGTACTTCGTAACCATTGCACGTGCCATTTTAGTAGCTCGCTCAAAGTCATTTGAAGCACCAGTAGATTGCTGTTGGATAAATACTTCTTCAGCAATACGACCACCAAACAAAATTGCAATTTCGTTTAGCATCTTGTCTTTATAGTGGCTAATTTGGTCTTGTTCAGGTAACTGCCAAGTTACACCTAAAGCCCAACCACGCGGCATAATCGTTACTTTATGAACAGGATCTGTACCCGGTAAAATCTCGGCAACAATCGCATGACCCGCTTCATGATAAGCAGTTGCACGACGTTCTTCTTCACGTAAAACCATCGATTTACGCTCTGGTCCCATGTAGATTTTGTCTTTTGCATCTTCAAAGTCATGCATGTCAACAGTGTTCTTATTACGGCGTGCAGCAAATAATGCAGCTTCGTTAACCAGGTTTGCCAACTGTGCACCAGAGAAACCTGGAGTACCACGAGATAGAACTTTAACATCCACACCCGTAACTGAAGGTAATTTTTTCAAATGTACATTCAGAATCTGCTCACGACCACGAATGTCAGGTAAACCTACCATTACTTGACGGTCAAAACGACCTGGACGTAATAATGCTTTATCCAAGACATCAACACGGTTCGTCGCAGCAATTACGATTACACCTTCGTTACCTTCAAAACCATCCATCTCTACAAGCATTTGGTTCAAGGTTTGTTCACGTTCATCATGACCACCACCTGTACCTGAACCACGATGACGTCCTACTGCATCAATCTCGTCAATAAAGATAATACAAGGCGCATGACGCTTCGCTTGCTCAAACATATCACGGACACGGGACGCACCCACACCCACGAACATTTCGACAAAGTCAGAACCTGAAATGCTGAAGAAAGGAACTTTAGCTTCACCAGCAATTGCTTTGGCTAATAACGTTTTACCAGTACCCGGAGGACCAACCATAAGTACGCCACGAGGAATGGTAGCGCCCAAACGTTTGAATTTTGCAGGGTCTTTTAAGAAATCTACAATTTCAACAACTTCTTGTTTTGCTTCATCACAGCCGGCAACGTCAGAAAAATTAACTTTGATTTGGTCTTCAGAAAGCATTTTTGCTTTCGACTTACCAAAACTCATCGGTCCATTTTTTCCGCCTGCACCACCACCCATGTTACGCATAAAGAACATGAATAACAGAATGATTAACAGTACAGGGAAACTAGCAATGAGAAGTTGCATCAAAATGCCTTGACGTTGAGGAGCTGTTCCCTCTACAACAACATTTTGCTTATTTAAGCTCGGCATAAGCTCAGTGTCTTCAACTTGCGGACGAACAGTTTCAAACTGTGATCCGTTAGTTTTTTCACCATTAATATTTAAACCGTCAATTGTGACTTGCTTAATTTGGCCAGCATTCACCGCTGCAACGAAATCTGAGTATTTCATCGCAGTAGGCTTATTGCGGTCACTGATATTACTGAAAATTAAAATCAGAACACCAAGTATTATTAGCCACAATACGGCATTCTTGAAGTAATCGCTCAAAGCTTTATTCCCATATCGATCTAATTTGATCATGCCCAATCTTGGCTGATCGTCATAAAAACAGCAACTGTATTGCTTGCGGATAACCTAAAAGTACAAAATGCACAATTTTTAGGAGCTTGGCAAGTAAACTTTATTGCAATGCTTTCTTACGCCCTTGTCCAACCAAAAAAACTTCTTTAGAGCGCGCCCGAGAAGCTGCTGGTTTTGCTGTCTTTAACACATCAAAACTATCAACCACTTGTTTGCGAAACTCATCGAATCCTGCGCCTTGGAACACTTTAACCACAAACTGTCCATTAGGTCCAAGAACCTTTTGAGCAAAATCTAAAGCCAGTTCACATAAGTAAATCTGTCTAGGTTGATCAACAGCCCTATTACCTGATGTATTGGGGGCCATATCAGAAATTACAATGTCTACTTGTCGCCCATTTAAAATATTTAACAATTTTTCAAATACAGCTTCTTCTCTAAAGTCGCCTTGTAAGAAAGTGACATCAGGCAAAGCATCCATGGGCAAAATATCGGAAGCAATCACTAAACCTTTGCTACCCACAAGTTTTCCAGCAATTTGAGACCAGCTACCAGGAGCTGCACCCAAATCGACTACCGTCATGCCTGGCTTGATCAACTTATATTTTTCTTGGATTTCAAGAAGTTTATATGCTGCTCGCGCACGATACCCTTCCTTTTGTGCTTTTTTTACAAAAGGATCGTCTAGATGTTCCCTCATCCACGCACGACTACTTTTCGACAATTTCTGGTTTGTAATGCGTGTTGCCATAACTCACTAAATATCAAAAAAACTTCTGATCGTTCATTGTACGTGAAAATTACTCTCATTACAGTACGGATGTAGCGTAATCTCACCAAGTTTTACAGTTTTTTTCCAATAATGTTGATCGATTATTTATACAGTTTTTCGTACATCTGAATTTAAGTTTTTTGCTATACTAAGTCGTTTTTAAAATCAGGTATTTTTAATGGCCGCTTTATCTATCCATGAACGTAAACGTTTACGTCAAATTGGTCATGTGCTTAATCCGGTTGTCATGATTGGTGGACAAGGCTTAACAGATGCTGTTATCGAAGAAACTCTTCGTGCTTTAAACGACCACGAACTTATTAAAGTTAAAGTTGCTGGTGAAGACCGTGAAGCACGTACTGCTGTGATTGATGCAATTGTAGAAGCGACTGGCGCAGAAGCTGTGCAAAAGATTGGTAAAATTGTTTTACTTTACAAAAAAGCAGCTAAGCAAAACCAGCATTTGTCTAATCTTGTTCGCCACGCTCATTTAGCAAACTAATTTGATTTGACAAACTATGGCAAGTTACGAACTTTCAGCTTTTGATCGTTTTCATGCTGTTTCTGTTGTTGGCGCAATTGAACAGCAAGGACCGCACACCTTAAATGTCGGTTTTTGGATTCGTGATCCAAATCAACTCATTGTCTGGCCCCAAGAAGTCGCGGCTCATCCGCGTCAGGATTTTTTGTGGGAAGAAACTTGTTTCGAAATTTTTGTTGGCGTGCATGATGAAGATTATTATCGGGAAATTAACCTTTCCCCTTCTCAAGCATGGCAGTCTTATCAGTTTGAAGAATATCGCTATCCAGAAAGTATACCTCCCCTTGCTGCTTACGATATCGAACTGAACCATCTCAAACGTACTCATTATGGCTTAAATGTTAGTCTTGATTTGGGACAATTTATGCAACAGCATCGCTTGAAATGGTCAAACCTTTATTTAGGTTTAACTGCAGTTTTAAAAACCCAAGAAGGTATGCAGTACTATGCAATGCAGCATAGTGGAAAAAGTGCAGATTTCCATAATAAGCGTGACTGGTTACATCAGTTTTAAAAAATAAAAAAGCGAGAAATTAATTCTCGCTTTTTTATAGCTGGCTAAAAGCTAAGATCGTTAGTTATCTCGTGCTTTATTCCAGGCTTCAACTGCATTATTTTTAGTACGCTTAATACTTTCACTTAAAGAATCTTTGTGCTTCAAAGAAATCTGGCTAATATCACCTTTTAATTCTTTACTGACTTTAGTCAAATCTTCGATAAGCGCGTTAATTTCTGCTTTCAAAGCATTTTTAAGTTCAGAAAGTCCTTCTTGTGAAGTGCTAAACTGAGCTTTAATCACATCAAGACGTTGTAGAATATCTTGTTTAATTTGAACAAATTGATTTTGAATATTCTTGTTTAACTCATGAGTTTCAGCTTCAATTTTTTCTTGAGTTTCACTTAAAACTTCTTTGACCTGCTCTTGAGTTTCAGTGATAGCTTCTTTCACCTGAGTTTTCGCTTCTGTAGCAACTTCTTTAATCTGCTCAGTTTTCTCGGCAACACTTTCTTTTACTTGCGCAGTTTTAGCAGTTACTGTTCTTTTCGCTTTAGTTGTAGTAGCAGCTACGGTTTCTTTCACTTCATTCACCTCGGCTTTTACCGAATCAACTACTGCTTGAGCTTTCTCGCTCACATCTTTTGAAACTTGATCATTACTCATGCTATTTCCTCATATTGTTTATTTTTTAACTAGCAATACAATAAATCCAGTTCTAAAAATTCAGCCAGCAAATTGTTAGACAATTTATCAAAAGTAACTGATTCGGATGAGCGGATAATTTTTTTGTAAAAATCAAGCAATGAATTATGTTTTTTAGCAGAAAATAAATAGACTTTTTGAGGTTCCATGCGTATAATGCGCTGTTAAGTTACAAGCGAGCAGACCGATAGGGAGGGGCATGTTTTATCACAACATCGCCTATCTTTTTTGGGTCTACTCGCTTTTTTACAGCCGAAATTCAGGAGCTTTGGTTTGAGCCCCCCCGCCATTTTAGCCCTCGCAGATGGAACGATCTTTAAAGGAACGTCAATCGGCGCAACGGGAAGTACGACTGGAGAAGTCGTTTTTAACACAGCCATGACAGGCTATCAAGAAATTTTGACTGACCCAAGTTATGCACAACAAATTGTGACATTAACTTACCCTCATATCGGAAACACTGGCTGCAATGCAGAAGACGTTGAATCTGGTCGTATCCATAAAGTATGGGCGAATGGTTTAATTATTCGTGACCTTCCTCTACTACACAGTAACTTCCGTGCTGAGCAGTCTTTGAGTGAATATTTGCAAGAACACAATGTTGTTGCAATCGCGGATATTGATACACGTAAATTAACACGTATTTTGCGTGACAAAGGTGCACAAAATGGTTGCATCCTTGCTGGCGAAAATATTACTGAAGAAGAAGCAATTGCCAAAGCTCGTGCTTTTGGTGGCTTAAACGGTTTAGACCTTGCAAAAGAATGTTGTGATTCAACTGGTTTTGAATGGTCTGAAGGTTCATGGACTCTAGGCCAAGGCTTCTCTCAACCTGAATTAAAATATCATGTAGTTGCATACGATTACGGTGTCAAAACCAACATCTTGCGTATGCTTGCAGACCGCGGTTGCAAATTAACCGTTATACCTGCAGAAACTCCGGCTGAAAAAGTATTGGCACTTAATCCGGATGGCGTATTCCTTTCAAATGGCCCTGGCGATCCAGCTGCTTGTGATTATGCAATCGAAGCTGTAAAAACTATTGTTGAAACCACAACATTACCTGTATTTGGTATTTGCTTAGGCCACCAAATCTTGGCACTCGCTTCTGGTGCAAAAACTGTAAAAATGAATCATGGTCACCACGGTGCTAACCACCCTGTACAAAATCTTGAAGATGGTACAGTGATGATTACTTCACAAAACCATGGTTTCGCTGTAGATGCTGAAACTTTACCGGCTAACTTAAAAGCAACGCATAAATCATTGTTCGATGGCACCTTACAAGGGATTCACCGTACAGACAAACCAGCTTTCAGCTTCCAAGGTCACCCTGAAGCAAGCCCAGGTCCACATGATTGTGCCCCATTGTTCGATCATTTCATCGAACTTATCGAAGCATCTAAACAGTAATTAAGGAGCGAATAATGCCTAAACGTACGGATATTAAAAGCATCTTAATTATTGGTGCTGGCCCGATTGTGATTGGTCAGGCATGTGAGTTTGACTACTCAGGTGCTCAAGCGTGTAAAGCACTTCGTGAAGAAGGCTACCGTGTTATTTTGGTTAACTCTAACCCAGCAACCATTATGACAGACCCTTCAATGGCTGATGCAACTTATATTGAGCCAATTACTTGGCAAACAGTTGCACAGATTATTGAAAAAGAACGTCCAGATGCAGTATTGCCAACTATGGGTGGCCAAACTGCGTTGAACTGTGCTCTTGCACTTGATGAGCACGGCGTTCTTGAGAAATATAATGTTGAATTAATTGGTGCAACTAAAGACGCAATTGAGAAAGCCGAAGATCGTAAACTCTTCGATATCGCTATGCGTAAAATTGGCTTGGAATGTCCAAAAGCTGCCATTGCTGAAACAATGGAAGAAGCTTTAGAAATCCAGTCACGCTTTGGTTTCCCAGTAATTATCCGTCCATCATTCACAATGGGTGGTTCGGGTGGCGGTATTGCATATAACCGTGAAGAATTCCTTGAGATTTGTGAACGTGGTTTTGACCTCTCTCCTACTCACCAGTTATTGATCGATGAATCTTTAATTGGTTGGAAAGAATACGAAATGGAAGTTGTTCGTGACAAAAACGACAACTGTATTATCGTATGTGCCATCGAAAACTTCGACCCAATGGGCGTACACACTGGTGACTCAATTACTGTAGCACCAGCTCAAACATTAACTGACAAAGAATACCAATTGATGCGTAATGCTTCAGTTGCAGTTCTTCGTGAAATTGGTGTTGAAACAGGTGGTTCTAACGTCCAGTTCGGTATTAACCCGAAAGACGGACGTATGGTTGTGATCGAGATGAACCCTCGTGTATCTCGTTCATCTGCACTTGCTTCTAAAGCAACAGGTTTCCCGATTGCTAAAATCGCAGCAAAACTTGCTGTTGGTTATACCCTTGATGAATTGAAAAATGACATCACTGGTGGCGTGACTCCTGCAAGCTTCGAACCATCAATTGACTATGTTGTAACGAAGATTCCTCGTTTTAACTTCGAGAAATTCCCGCAAGCTGAACCAGTTCTTACCACTCAGATGAAATCTGTTGGTGAAGTGATGGCAATTGGCCGTAACTTCCAAGAATCTGTACAAAAAGCATTACGTGGTCTTGAAGTTGGTGTAAGCGGTTTTGATGAAAAAATCGAAGCTGGTGCAACAAATGCAAAAGAAATTATTCTAAAAGAACTTAAAGTTCCGGGTCCTGAGCGTATCTGGTATGTAGCGGACGCTTTCCGTCATGGTTTCTCTTTAGATGAAGTTTTTGAAGCGACTAAGATTGACCGCTGGTTCCTTATTCAGATTCAAGACATCGTTAAAACTGAAGCTCAAGTGAAAACTTTAGGTTTTGGTGACTTAAACGCTGACAACATCCGTTCGTTCAAGCGTAAAGGTTTATCTGACCTTCGTATTGCTCACCTCATGGGCATTTCACAAAAGCAATTCCGTAAACAACGTTGGAACTTGGGTGTTTATCCAGTTTACAAACGCGTTGATACATGTGCAGCAGAGTTTGAATCTGGTACTGCATACATGTATTCAACTTACGATGAAGAATGTGAAGCAAATCCATCAAACCGTGACAAGATCATGGTCATTGGTGGTGGTCCAAACCGTATTGGTCAAGGTATCGAATTTGACTACTGCTGTGTACACGCTGCATTAGCTATGCGTGAAGACGGTTACGAAACAATCATGGTGAACTGTAACCCTGAAACTGTTTCTACCGACTATGACACATCTGACCGTCTATACTTCGAACCTGTAACACTTGAAGATGTACTTGAAATCGTACGTACAGAGAAACCTAAAGGCGTAATCGTACAGTACGGCGGTCAAACTCCGCTTAAATTGGCACGTGCTTTAGAAGAAGCAGGCACTCCAATTATCGGTACATCACCAGATGCGATTGACCGTGCTGAAGACCGTGAACGTTTCCAACAAATGATTCAACGTTTACAGCTTCGTCAACCAAACAACAGCATTGTAAAATCTGCTGAAGAAGGTATTTCTGAAGCTGCAAAAGTAGGTTATCCGCTTGTTGTTCGCCCATCTTATGTATTAGGTGGTCGTGCAATGGAAATCGTATATAACGAAGAAGAACTTAAACGTTACCTTCGTGAAGCAGTTCAAGCATCTAATGAAGCCCCTGTTCTTCTTGACCGTTTCCTAGATGACGCAACTGAAGTTGATGTTGACTGTGTATCTGACGGTAAAGACGTTGTGATCGGCGGCATCATGCAGCATATCGAACAAGCGGGTATTCACTCAGGTGACTCTGCATGTTCAATTCCTCCTTATTCTTTATCTAAAGAAATTCAGGATGAAATGCGTCGTCAAACAATTGCGATGGCGAAAGAACTTGGCGTTGTTGGCTTGATGAACGTTCAGTTCGCTGTAAAAGGTGACGATATTTACGTTCTAGAAGTTAACCCACGTGCTTCACGTACAGTTCCATTCGTATCTAAGTGTATTGGTGATTCTTTAGCGAAAGTTGCTGCGCGCTGTATGGCAGGTCAATCTCTTGAGTCTCAAGGATTTACTAAAGAAATCATTCCAACTCACTTTGCTGTGAAGGAAGCCGTTTTCCCATTCGCTAAATTCCAAGGCGTAGACCCTATGCTTGGACCTGAGATGAAATCTACAGGTGAAGTGATGGGCGTAGGTAAAACATTTGGTGAAGCATTCTATAAAGCTGTTTTAGGCTCAAATGAACGCTTACCTGGTTTACCAACTGAAGGCGAAGTAAAGCATGCTTTCTTATCAGTACGTGAATCTGACAAGAAATATATCGCTGATATCGCTAAGAAATTAGTTGAATATGGCTTCAAGCTTGTTGCAACAGGTGGTACTTACCAAGTGCTTAAAGAAGCAGGTTTAGAATGCGAATCTGTAAATAAAGTTACTGAAGGTCGTCCACATATTGTTGACCGCTTGAAAAATGGTGAAATACACCTTATTGTCAATACCACTGAAGGTAAACAGGCTCAATATGACTCTGCAATGATTCGTCGTGCTGCCCTACAAGGCAAAGTGTATTACACAACGACCATCAATGGCGCAGAAGCTGTTTGCCAAGCCTTTGCTGTGAAATTGCCAATGGATGTATACCGCTTGCAAGATTTAACTGTAGGTTAATTTTTTTACCGATAAGTCCCGTCACCTTATCGGTGGCGGGATTTTTTCATTTTTTTAACTGTGTTTTCTCAACTTAAGAGGGACCGAAATGCAACGTTATCCAATGACCCCTGAAGGTAAAATCGCCTTAGAGAAAGAATTACAACATCTGAAATCTGTTGAACGTCCACGTATTACTCAAGCAATTGCTGAAGCACGTGAACATGGGGACTTAAAAGAAAATGCAGAATACCATGCTGCTCGTGAACAGCAAGGTTTCTGTGAAGGACGCATCCAAGATATCGAAGGAAAATTGGGTGCTTCACAAGTCATCGATGTTAAGGACTTAGAACAAAACGGTCGTGTTGTATTCGGTGTTACGGTAACGATTGAAAACCTTGATACTGAAGAACGCAAGACTTATAAAATTGTTGGTGATGATGAAGCTGATTTTAAAATCAATAAAATCTCAGTGAACTCACCAATCGCACGTGGCCTTTTGAGCAAGAGTGAAGGTGATGAAGTAAAAATCGTTACTCCTCAAGGCGAAGTGGAATATGAAATCGTAAGTGTAGAATATCTTTAATTTATAAATAGATATACTTAAACTATAAAACCCCTCAATTGAGGGGTTTTTTATATTTCAGACAAATATTAAAAAAGTTCACTATGCATTTTTTAAAAAGCCTGATGCAAAGATTTTAAAAGCATTTAAGGCTTCAGGAAGTACCTGTTCAGGATATTCACTAGAAGCCACCCATAATGCAGCGTTCATGGCAGCCCCATTTAAAAGCACTGCTGCCGCTTCTGGGTCTACAATTTTAATTTGTTCTGCTGTCAATAGCTGTTCAACACACTCACGGGTAGACTGCAGACATCTATTTTGACTTGGCCAATGCGCTGGATCGCCCAGCACTGCAGGTCCATCACGTAACACAATACGCTGAAACTCAGGATTTAAAGCATTTTGAATATAGGTCTGCCCTTCAAGTAGCAATCCTTCCCAAAGATCACCAGGCTGCTCTAAATGCTGCTGGGCATATTCTGCCATCTGTGAATCAATTTGATCGACCACTGCAGCAAATAAACCACGCTTGTCACCAAAATGATGGTACAGCGCCCCACGGGTCAACCCTGCTTCTGCCGTGAGTTTATCCATTGAAGTATCTGTATAGCCATATTCAGCAAATGCACGACGTGCTACTTCAATCAGTTTCTTGCGGGTTTCCGCCATCTTTTGTTCACGAACAGACATGTATTTCACCAGCTAATCATCACAAAAAATTTTAATTGACATACGCCTCGTATGTCAATTATGTTTACATACGAAGCGTATGTGAAACCTGAGCGACATTTACTGATTGGTATTTAAATACTGAAGGAGAACAAACCTGATGAGAACTGCAATATTTCCTAAAGACCGCCATGCCTTATATGAACAGCATGGTTATTCAGCCGCAATTCAATCGAAAGATTTACTCTTTGTTTCAGGACAGGTTGGTAGCCTTGAAGATGGCTCACCTGTACCTGATTTTGAAAAACAGGTGATCCAAGCTTTTAAGAACTTAGCAGAGACACTGAAAGCAGCTGGTTGTACTTTCGATGATATTATTGATGTCACCACCTTTCATACCGATCCAGAACGGCAGTTTGAAAGCATTATGAAAGTTAAAAATCAGATCTTTACACAAAAGCCTTATCCTAATTGGACCGCTGTGGGCGTAACTTGGTTAGCAGGCTTTGATTTTGAGATTAAAGTTATTGCACGTATTCCTCATAATAATTAGTTCAAATTAGCACTTACTTTAACATTCGATTCACTGGCTGGGCTGAGATTATGGGTTCAGCTTGAATCGCAATTCGGTATAATGGCGTATTCTCTTTTTTATATTTCCCTTATGGCTGAAAAGTTAATTGGCTCCCCTGTTCGTCATTGGTGCGAATTTGAGTTTATTTCCAAAACTGTGAGAAATCCAAATATCCATATTAAAGGAAATTATTCTTACTATTCGGCGTATTGGGATCAAGGCTTTGAGCGTTGTGTAGTACGTTATTTACATGACAAGCCCTCTACTCCAGACAAGCCAATTGATCAGATTTATATTGGTAATTTTGTTTGTTTTGGCGCTGAGTGTGTGATCATGATGGGTGGTAATCAACTTCACAGACCAGACTGGGTTTCAACTTTTCCTTTTGATACTCGTAGTTTTTTGGCAGCGGGTGATACTGTTATTTCTGATGGCTGCTGGATTGGTAGCCGTGCAATGATTATGCAAGGTGTCAAACTCGGTGAAGGCGCAGTGGTCGCCACTGGAGCCGTAGTAACTAAAGATGTTCCTCCCTATGCAATTGTAGGTGGAGTGCCTGCGAAAATTATTAAATATCGCTTTCCTCAAGAACAAATCGACAAACTACTTGCTTTAAAACTTTATGATTTAGATGAGAAGCAAATTTTGAAAATACGTGAATATCTTCAAACTGACGATATTGATGCTTTATCTACACATATAAAAAATTTGCGCAATTTATAAAAATTTATCTAAAAAATTTGTTGTTATAAAATCACAAATGATTACGTGCTTGAATTTAAATCGTCAAAAAATAAGTATAAAGTATTAATAAATAAGCATCATTACAATAAGGAAAATACTCATGTTATATCAACATATTTTGGTACCAATTGACGGTTCTGAAACTTCTATGGTCGCCATGAAAGAGGCCATTAAGCTGGGAAAAGCGTTAAATAGTAAAATTACAGTTGTACAAGTGATGGCACTTGACCCATTTATTGCTGATGTCTACGTAAAAACTGGCCAAACTAATGAGTTGATTGAACGTACAAGAACTTATTTGCTCGACATTTTAGAAAAAGCAAAACAAGAATTTGCCAATGAAGGCGTTACCGTTGAAACAAAACTGCTAGAAGGTTTTGTTGTACATGAGGAAATCATTCAGGCTGCTCAAGACTTAAATGCAGATCTGATTGTCATGGGTTCTCATGGCCGCACGGGAGTCCGAAAACTCGTGTTGGGAAGTGTTGCACAAAAAGTTTTAGGGGAAAGCCATATTCCTGTGTTAATTGTTCGCTAAAGTGAGACGCCTGTCTGGCTAAAGTGAGCAAGATAGGCTTCTATTTCTTAAAAGGCATAACCTCTTCACGCGATTGCTCAACCGTTATTGTTTTTTTACTTTTGAAAGCTTCCCAAGAATAATTTTTATAATTTAATTGCCATAAATAATATGGTTGTCCCACATCTTTAAATTGAATGTTTAGTATCATCCATGCCTCATCATGACAATGGGGCGATTTTTTATAATCTTGTTCTGAAAAACATGCTCGAATCATTTCTCGTGAAGAAAAAGCAATATCTTTTAGTGCAACTTGATACTCCCCATGAGGTTTGAGCTTAATGAAGTCAGCATTTTCTTCAAAACGCCCTCCTCCTGAGTAACCCGTAAACCATCTATTAACTACTGCGATTGCAAACTCATTTTTATTTAAGGGATATAAAGCTGGAAAGATTTGTAATCCATCTGGTCCCAAATCATCGTTATGAGGCTCTTTATTATGATGTTGATAATCTTTAAAGTCCCATTGATCAACTACTTTATATTGATTATTTTGCTTCTTAACCTGAACAATTTGTGGACTTTCATCTATTAGGTAATAAATCGAATCTTGCGTATTTTTTCCCTTCCACAGGATAGCTTCACCACTGCATTTCTGTCTCAGTTGCTTGCATATCAAATCTATGTCTTGCTGAGAAGCCTTTATATTTATAAAAGGTTGAGTTGAAATATCCTTTTCAGCATAACTCACCTGTGCCATCAAACTTAAAAGTAATACTGCTCCACTACACCATTTATTATTCTTTTGCATGTGTATTTACTCTCTAACATAAGTATTAAGGCTGCCAAGCAAACTGCTTTAAGTCAACTTTACCATTTAACAAATAAACACCTTCAGCTTCCAATTTTAATTGCTGAATATTTTCACCTTTTTCATTAAATTTACTTAGGCTAATTTTGCCTTGAGAATTAATCACACGATACCAAGGAACTTGATGATCAGCTTCAAGATGTTTCAAAACATAGCCCACTAATCTCGCATGTTTTGGTAATCCTGCCATACGAGCCACTTGTCCATAGGTTGCAACTTTTCCGTAAGGAATCAAAGCAATGACTTCTAAAATTTGCCGATGTAGTTCATACTGAGTTGTCAAAATGGACTCCATAAAAATTGACATCATTCATATCATATAAAAAATTTTGAACAAAACTAAATGCAATCCAAGGTGGGCTTGAGGGAAATCTGCATGAAAAAAACATTACTAGTGATTACTGGCACTTTACTATGCGTTTCTTGTACTACACGCCCTCCTCTTCCTTTAGGAGAAACACCTAAAGTCTCTACAGATGGCCGCCCTATTATTCCAGTCACTTTTGTTTTTACAACCAACTCTCCCGAAGCTACAAAGTTTGATAATTATCAACAGATGCGTAAGGAAATTAAAATATTAAATAAATACTATGTAGATGATAAAAATAATAAAATTTTTAAATTTAAATTACATCGTTATATTCCTTATGAAGAGTTTTCAAAATTACATTGTGATTTAAAACAACAGATTAATCAGCCCTACCCAATTACGAATGAAACTATCCCTGCCAGTGTAAATACGTGTTTTCCGAAACGAACTGCAAGTAAAGAAGTGATTGTTTTTATTTATGATGCCTACTCAACGAAATGGAAATTTGAAGATGTAACGAGTAGAGCCTTTCGTAATAATGGCAAACCCTTTATTTTATTAGACTGGAACCGCCTCAATTATAATATTCAGGCTGGTAGCGTGCATGAAATGGGACATGTTTTTGGTCTAAAACATGTTTGTGCACCAAAAGCTACAAAACGTACTCCAACAAACATCATGGCAAGCGCCGAATGTAAATTAGGCAGTGGTGGCTTAAGAAATTTAGGATTTACGCCAGTACAACTTCAAACTATTTTATCGACATACAAACAATATCCCTAAAATTTAATTTCAATATATGGCCCTAAGTTATCTTGGGTAGCGATGTAATTTTCAAGGGTCAGTGAAGATGTCATGTAAGTACTAGCTTTTAAGAAATCTTCAGCATCTACTGGATACGGCTGCCAAAATGTTTTCAAATTATTGATGTAAATTGGATAAAGACGAAGTAAGTCTTTTGACAAATCTAACCTTGCTATACAGCCAAATGGTAAAGCATTATGTTTTTCATATTCGCCATTGCTATTAAACACAGCATTGCCAATACCAAACACGACTGGCTTTTGGTTGATGATCTGGATAGGTTGAATAGTATGAGCACCATGACCAATGATCAGGTCAGCACCAGCTTGGGTTAAAATCGCAGCAAGCTTATTCTGCTCTTTTGTAATGGGCTTAAAGTCGACACCCCAATGGCAAATAACAATAATTTTATGTTCAGGATGAGCCAGCCTATAGCGACCTATTTGTTCAAGCAAAACACCATTTAAACACGCCACTCCACTCTTATGACCTAAAGCATAAAAATTATAATCGAGATAGGGAGTGTCTCTGTGCCAGTATCCGTTAAAAATAGCATAGCGCTTATTTTCAAAAGAGAGTTCAAAGTAGTTATGAGCATCTTTTTGGTTTACGCCAGCACCAATATAAGAAATGTTAGCCTGATCCAACTGTTGTAATGTATAGGTCAGCCCACGATCCCCATAGTCTTTTAGATGGTTGTTTGCCAACACCACATGATTAAGGTGAATATTTTTGAATGCTGCTAATGTTTGTTCAGCATCAGCTTTAAGAATAAAAGACTTTTTATGGCCTAAAGGAGATTGGTTTTCTAAAGAAAATACCGCTTCAAAGTTAGCAATATTTAAGTCATGTTCACCTAAAAAAGCTTTTATTTTTTTAAAAGAATAGTCATATCCATATTGCTGCAGAGCATCCGTTTGTCCTCTCGCCTTACGCTTTTTAGTGTAGATTTCCCCAAAGTAGGTATCCCCCAAAATGTTAATAATGCCACTTGGAGCAGAGCAAACTTTAGGTTGTACGTTCTGTGCTTGAAAACAAGCATAGTAAGGAACCTGGTGCTCAGCACGATGAATATCATCTAAGAATAAAAAGAAACCGATCGTTTGGTTTTCTTCCAAGAACGTCAGATAAATTTTTCTAAATGAGTTTGTAAGATATAAGACCTCTACTACATTCTGTCCCATTAATGGTGTCTGAGGGAGATAAGACTTTCCTTGAAAATTCAGCTCTTTTATAAAGAATACTTTTTTTATTTCATTGGGATAGCTATAAATTTTTCTGAGCAATAAAAACAAATGCTTTAGCTGATTTTGGGTAGCTTCATTTTTTAATTTTAAGTTATAGGCAGCGGCTCTTTTAGAGAAAATTAAAGATGCTTGCTCATTTGTACCGCAAAGCATATTGCTTAAAGCTTCCTTTACATCTACGGCTTGAGTAAAAATTATGAACTGCAATAACTCTGTAAATGTGTAAATTTCAGATGTTTTTAAACCTAAGTTTTGCTGTCCAATTTGCTCACTCATTTTTTGTGGCACAATATAGACATCTTGAGCCTGCACTTTTTTTTGTTGAAATTGTTCTAGTGCATAGTCGATTAGAAGTAATGTTGAAATATCATCGTCGAATTCGAATTGCCATAAAGCTTCATCGAAACTTGTAGTGTCGATATGTGCTAATAATTTGATTTCAACGGGTTGATACTTCATGACTCATCACCTTTGTAATCTTTTACATAAGCGATGTAGCCTGATAAATTATGCTCTTGGTCATCAATCCGTACTCGGAAACGATCATGGCGAATATAAAAAGCATGTAAAATTTTATCTGGCCGTGCCATATACATCGCCATTTCCGGATAAAAAAAGCCTGTCGTTTGAAAATCAGCTCTGAATTCAATTAATTTTTGAAGCTCAGGCATATAAGCTTGCTCAAAAAGTGCTGTGTGCCCCTGCTCTTTTAAACGGTTCACCATTTTATAAGCAGCCATTAACATTTCTAGTAAAGTCGCATAAGTCGTTTTTCGATTGCGAATAAAAATAAAATGTTTTAAATAATTATTTAAACCAAAAATAAAATATTTATCTTCAGGGCATATTTTAGTGAGTTCATTTGTACAATAACTTAACCAATGATCATGGTATTTTTCATATCTCTTTTCAATAAAACATTCAAACATTAATTTAACAGTTTCTAATAATCTAGAATCTTGGTTGATTTGATATAACCTTAATAAAGCTAAAGCAGCTTCACCATCATAATAAATAATTCTGAATTTTTCTTTTAAATCATAATCTGGATAATTTAATACGTGAGTTGTTGAGCCATTTGAATCGACTAATTTTAAAATACCATTTGCAAGTTTCTCTGCATATTTTTGATAATCAGTTTTTTGAGTAATTTCTTGATATTTAGTGAACATTAAAATAGCAGCAGCATTGGCACCTAATTTAATTTCAAATTCCCCTTCTTTACCATCAATCATAAAAGCAGTTTCTGAGTCTTTTTCTTTATAAAAGTTGGTCAGTGCATATTGGATAGCAGCATGTATCTTGGGCCAATATTCTGGTTTGCTCTGCACTTCAAATGTTTCCAGCAACGCATACACCGAGGTACAGTGGCGTACCGTATTATAGTTACGAATATCTCGATCATAAGCAGAAAAATAGCCATAGATAAATTTGCCATTTTCTTGAATTTGATCATGCAAAAATGCCGAATTTTTTTCAATTAACGACTGAAAATGCTGTTTCTTATTGCTCGAAATCGCCCTGATACCATTCGCATCATAACCGCTCGCTAAATTAATGAATTGCCCATTTTCATAAAATGCTGCGTAGGTATCAAAAGTCCAAATGTCTTGTAGCTCTTGTAGTTTAATCTGTGGTTTAGTCGCGTTATATTTTTGCTTAATTGAATAATTCAGATTTGTTTCATCAAAAAAGTTGGGTTTGTCATAGCTCAAACCTCGTATAATTGCCTTTCCATAAATCTCTTGCTCAAGAAAAGCTACTGAACAGTGTTCATCAAACCCAATACCTTTACGGTAGTGGTTGTTGTGAAATTGATGATGGACTTGCTGCTCTACTACTTTCCAAGCTTGTTTCGTTAAATTATATGCAACATCAATTTTTATATAATCAGTAAGTAGTTCCTGTGCAAACTGATCATTAATGAAAGCTAATAATTGTATTTTTGCTTGTGAAAAGCTTGTTTTTTTACTATGCCATACGTTACATCTTTGGTCTTTAGGCCCATAAGATATAAATAAAATCGTCTTCTTTTGAAGATCTGAAACATGGGGAGCGATATGTTCTAACCAAAGGTTCAGTTGTCTTTGGAAGTTTAAAAATGCTTTCACTCGAAATCAGTCCCTATCCGTTGTTTGTTGTTCTATAAAGTTTTCAATCCATCATAGCATGAACATGTAAAAAGCTAAGTTAACGTATTGTTTAGACATAAAAAAAGAGCCCGAAGGCTCTTTTTTTTCTATAAGTCGATTGTCAGATTAGAAAATGATTTGACCATTGTTGATCAAGTCATTCAATGTGACTGGACCAGTGAGGTTAGTCAATTGAAGCAATGGTGTTTCAGTGTAAGTACCTTCTACAAGTAATCCACCATCACGGTCTACGCTGATTGTCGCAGTTTGAGTACCAGCATCATAACTTACTGTCACATATTGACCGATTGTTAAGTTAGTTTGAGAACCAATTAACAAGTTACTTAAGTCAATCTTATCAGCTTGATCATCTGTTGCAGTATCACCTACATGGAAGTCAGTCCATACATCTACACCACCACCTGTTGTGTTACCACCAGTTGCATCAGTGACACTTGCAGCTGTTAATGTGTTGTAGATCAAGGTATCAGAGCCATTACCGAGAGCAAATGTATCATTTGCCGCAGTACTTACCGCAAGGCTATTCAACTCTTGACTCAAGTTAATCGTCAATGTAGAGGCATATTCACTACCATCAATCACTGAAACCAACTTGTAATCAATCACATCAACAGTCGCATTTGCCGCGCTATCTAATGGTTTATAGAAGTAAGAACCATCATTGTATAGATACAATGTGCCTTCACCTGTATTCACTCCTTGACCAGCAGCTAGCTCATAAGTGCCAGTTGTTGAGTTCATTACATAGAGCTGAGTACCTTCTACCACATCATTAGTAAGAACGTTGCCAGTAATCCAGTCTGTTTGACCATCTGGTGTGTATTGGTCTAGATGAGTCGCTGTAGTTGTTACTACAGAATCTAGAGTTACTACACCTAATGAAAGCACACTTGATAAACTGAATACAACTCGATAAGTACCTGCTGTTAAATGAGGAACATCTGCCGAGAATGCCGGAGCACCCAAAACACCTGCTAATGCTGTTGCAGAACCAGAGTATGCTGTATCTACCCATGTTCCACCAACGAACTGCTGAATTGTATATCCAGTTGTTGGGAAAGCAGAAAGACTCAACGTTGCAGTGTAATTTAACTGTACATGTACATCGCTTACTGTATTAGCAGCAATCACAAACTGGTCTGAGGTTACAGTACTACTGAGCACAGGAAGTGGAATTGGGAAACCGACTAAGTTACCAATGGTCACATTACCACTTAACACGTCTACAGCAGGATCTACCACTGGTTCCATACTGATTGTTGCATCATCTGTATCAGGTGTTACTGATGGCGTTGGAAGAGTAGCATCTGCCGAAGGATCTGCTGTATTCCAAGTGACATCAACATCTGGCGAACCAACTTGAACATGTAATGTCGCGGTATCAGTTCTGCCAGTCACTGGATCTGTCACTGTGTAAGTGAAGCTATCAACTTTACCTACATTCGCCATATCCGCAGTTGCCTGATAACTATAAGTACCATCTGCATTAATAGTCAGAGTTCCGTATACCCCAATAACCGTTGCTGGAGTACCCGCTACAACTGTAGTTGTATTACCATTTTCAGCTGTAACAGCAGTTACTACTGAAGTTGTCGTAATGTAGTCCGGCACATAGTTTGTACCGTAAACCGCAGAGTTATCATCAGCAAGTACATTACCAGTTACAGGGTCAACAACCAGTACAGGCGGTTGAGTGATATCACCGTGATTCAGTGTGATATCCGCAGTAACACTACCTAGAGCTGTAAGTAATGTGTTGCTTTCCATGAACAACTCATAAGTACCGGCACTTAAGTTATCAATCTTGAATTGAACTTCGGAACCAAAGATACCTAACAAGTCAATTACGCCAGTATCAGAACTATCCGCAACTACAGTACGAGTGCCATCTGGATTTACTCGTGTTAATACCACATGTAAACCGTCGACAACCGTAGCAACCGAACCAAAGTTCACTGCAATGATGGCGTCAGTCAGATTACCTGGATCAACTGTAAATGTCGCTGTACCTTCTCTAGAACCGATAACGATACCACCTACGCCGAGTAACCAGTTATAGCTGATCGCATTATCAAGTACCTCAGTTGTTACAGGATAAACCATGTCTATTTCAGCCGAAGCAACGTTATCCATTGCATCTACTGGAAGCGGGCTAGTAATTACAGCTGGTTGAGATGGATCTGCATCGTTCCAAGTCATATCTACACTGTTACTATCGAGACGAACGTAAAGTGTTGCCTCAGAAGTGTTACCTGTTACAGGATCAAGCAAGGTGTAGGTAAATTGATCTACCTGACCTAGGTTTGCTCCGTCTACAGTTGGAGTATAGGTGTAGTTACCATCTTGGTCGATCACCAATGTACCGTATGTACCGGTGATTGTTGCACCAGCAACTGGATCAACCGCAACACCATTCACTTGAGAAATCACAGCACTGCTGCTTGCTGCATCAACTTCACCAGTGAGACTTGCATCTTTGATGACATTACCAGAGATCGGTTCAACAGAGTAACCTGCCACGATGTATGGATTATAGACATCCATCGTACCAGTTAATGTTCCGCCTAAACCTACACCGACTAAACCTTCATATCCAATGAATGCACGGTACTGACCAGCATCCAATCCTTCAAGAACAGCTGTTGGCGTACCACCGATAAGTGATAGATCAATGAGTGATGCTTCTGGGTTAGTACCACCAATCGATACCCATTCACCTGTTACTTCATCAAATTTCTGAACAACAATCGCATAATCGCTGAGTAAATCTGCTGTGATTATGGCATCGAATGTGAACGTTGCTGTACCTTCACGGTTCGGATCAACAGTAAATTCAATTGCTTCATCAGCGAGTAATTGTAAATCCAGACCAGCTAACGATACAGCTACAAGATAATTCGCACTACCTAACGCTACATCATCAGCAACAAGCAATGGCTCTGGATTAATTTCTGCGGTTACAACATTATCCACCGCGTTCACAGAGCTCAATTGAATATTGAGATTTGCTTGAGCCGTATCACCAGTTACAGGATCAGTTAATGTGTAGACAAATACATCTGTTTGACCTACGCCTGCTGCACTTGCAGTAGGAGTATAAGTGTATGTACCGTCTGGATCGATTACCAAAGTACCATACAACCCGTTGATCACAGTATCTACCGCTGTAACAGGCTGACCATTTACCGCTGTAACTACAGTCGTAGGAGTTACGATGTCTATTTCACCACTGGTATTGATATCAGTAATAACATTACCATCGGCAACTTCGGTGTAGTATCCACCTACTTGTGTTGTGTCATAAACATCCATTGTGCCTGTTAAGGTGCCAAGTAAACCAATACCTAGAAGACCGTTGTAAGTCATGAATGCACGGTATTGACCTTCTTCTAACCCATCAATCACTACACCAGGTGTTGAACCTAGTAAAGTAAGATCAAGAATATCCGCTTGGCCACCACCATAAATCGCAGTCCATTGACCTGTTGCTGTATCAAATTTCTGAACAACTAGAGAGTAATCAGATAATGCATCCACTCCAATTAAAGCACTATAAGTAAAGGTCGCATTGCCTTCTTGACCAGCACCTACTGTAAAATCAATTGCTTCAGAACCAAGTTGTAAATCAAGTCCAGCCAGTGAAACCAAGGCTAGGTAAGTTTCACTACCTAAAGAGGCATCATCTTGTACAAGCAATGGTTGAGGTGCAAGTACAGCTGTATCAGTGTTATCGAAAGCAATGATAGAGCTTGCAAGAGTATAAGTTTGCGTATCTTGAAGTGTACTAGCGTTTCCTGCGAGGTCTGTGAATGTCGCAGTAGCATCAACAGTTAAGTCTGAATCTGCTGCAAGACCACTACCAGCTACATCAACTGTCCAAGTACCTGCTACGGCATCAACTGTGGCTGTATAGTCAACACCATTTACAGTAACCACAACACCTGTTGTTACTGCATCTGTAGGGATGTTGGTCAATGTACCTGTTAAGGTCACTGATCCACCAGCTTCTGTCGCATCCAAGATGTTATCAGCAGTAACTGGGTCAATTGCTAACACAGTTGTAGTGATATCAGGTGGAGTAACATCTAGAGTTACCGTTACATCTGCATCTGCAACATCAAGGTTACCTTGTGCATCTACAGCCTCAGCATGAATCACAATCTGACCAGTCACAGGATCTGCTGCTGTTGCGGCAAGAGTCGCTGTAATGAAGCCGTTTGCAAGGTCAGCTGCTGTCACGGTGTAGTTAGTACCGTTCACATTCACCACCGTGCCATCGATTGCATCTGGTCCCAACGCCACTTGTGCATTGAAGGTGCCGTCTGTACCTAGTTCGTCTGCATTTAAGATACCGTCGCCATTTAAGTCTTCAGGAATCGTGATCGCACCGATCAGGTCTGCAGGCAAGGTATCTACAGTCACGGTGATATCTGCATCAGCAACATCAAGGTTACCTTGTGCATCCACTGCTTCTGCATGGATGGTCACAGGGCCTTCGCCTGTTACAGGAATCGCTGCAGTGATGAAGCCGTTTGCAAGGTCAGCTGCAGTCACGGTGTAGTTCACACCGTTCACATTCACTACTGTGCCGTCGATTGCATCAGGTCCCAACGCCACTTGTGCATTGAAGGTACCGTCTGTGCCTAGCTCGTCTGCATTTAAGATACCGTCGCCATTTAAGTCTTCAGGAATCGTGATCGCACCGATCAGGTCTGCAGGCAAGGTATCTACAGTCACGGTGATATCTGCATCTGCAACATCAAGGTTACCTTGTGCATCCACTGCTTCTGCATGGATGGTCACAGGGCCTTCGCCTGTTACAGGAATCGCTGCAGTGATGAAGCCGTTTGCAAGGTCAGCTGCTGTCACGGTGTAGTTGGTACCGTTGATATTCACCACTGTGCCATCGATTGCATCTGGTCCCAACGCCACTTGTGCATTGAAGGTGCCGTCTGTGCCAAGCTCGTCTGCATTCAAGATACCGTCGCCATTCAAGTCTTCAGGAATCGTGATCGCACCGATCAGGTCT
>NZ_JFXG01000014.1:0-82357 GCF_000588015.1 Acinetobacter sp. 1294243 | reverse complement strand
AGAGAATTGAAGAACAACTTGTGTGGATTTTTACTGGTTGATTAATCGAAATAATTTTCATTGATTGATTGGTTTAAATTACTCGAAGTTTATTTGAGCGAAATTTAAGTCAGTAATTGATGAGCCAGAATTGGTACCTTGTCTTTAAATAAGGTACAAAATGATTTTAACTGAAGAGTTTGATCATGGCTCAGATTGAACGCTGGCGGCAGGCTTAACACATGCAAGTCGAGCGGAGAGAGGTAGCTTGCTACTGATCTTAGCGGCGGACGGGTGAGTAATGCTTAGGAATCTGCCTATTAGTGGGGGACAACATTTCGAAAGGAATGCTAATACCGCATACGTCCTACGGGAGAAAGCAGGGGATCTTCGGACCTTGCGCTAATAGATGAGCCTAAGTCGGATTAGCTAGTTGGTGGGGTAAAGGCCTACCAAGGCGACGATCTGTAGCGGGTCTGAGAGGATGATCCGCCACACTGGGACTGAGACACGGCCCAGACTCCTACGGGAGGCAGCAGTGGGGAATATTGGACAATGGGCGCAAGCCTGATCCAGCCATGCCGCGTGTGTGAAGAAGGCCTTATGGTTGTAAAGCACTTTAAGCGAGGAGGAGGCTACTTTAGTTAATACCTAGAGATAGTGGACGTTACTCGCAGAATAAGCACCGGCTAACTCTGTGCCAGCAGCCGCGGTAATACAGAGGGTGCAAGCGTTAATCGGATTTACTGGGCGTAAAGCGCGCGTAGGCGGCTAATTAAGTCAAATGTGAAATCCCCGAGCTTAACTTGGGAATTGCATTCGATACTGGTTAGCTAGAGTGTGGGAGAGGATGGTAGAATTCCAGGTGTAGCGGTGAAATGCGTAGAGATCTGGAGGAATACCGATGGCGAAGGCAGCCATCTGGCCTAACACTGACGCTGAGGTGCGAAAGCATGGGGAGCAAACAGGATTAGATACCCTGGTAGTCCATGCCGTAAACGATGTCTACTAGCCGTTGGGGCCTTTGAGGCTTTAGTGGCGCAGCTAACGCGATAAGTAGACCGCCTGGGGAGTACGGTCGCAAGACTAAAACTCAAATGAATTGACGGGGGCCCGCACAAGCGGTGGAGCATGTGGTTTAATTCGATGCAACGCGAAGAACCTTACCTGGCCTTGACATAGTAAGAACTTTCCAGAGATGGATTGGTGCCTTCGGGAACTTACATACAGGTGCTGCATGGCTGTCGTCAGCTCGTGTCGTGAGATGTTGGGTTAAGTCCCGCAACGAGCGCAACCCTTTTCCTTATTTGCCAGCGAGTAATGTCGGGAACTTTAAGGATACTGCCAGTGACAAACTGGAGGAAGGCGGGGACGACGTCAAGTCATCATGGCCCTTACGGCCAGGGCTACACACGTGCTACAATGGTCGGTACAAAGGGTTGCTACCTAGCGATAGGATGCTAATCTCAAAAAGCCGATCGTAGTCCGGATTGGAGTCTGCAACTCGACTCCATGAAGTCGGAATCGCTAGTAATCGCGGATCAGAATGCCGCGGTGAATACGTTCCCGGGCCTTGTACACACCGCCCGTCACACCATGGGAGTTTGTTGCACCAGAAGTAGCTAGCCTAACTGCAAAGAGGGCGGTTACCACGGTGTGGCCGATGACTGGGGTGAAGTCGTAACAAGGTAGCCGTAGGGGAACCTGCGGCTGGATCACCTCCTTAACGAAAGATTGACGATTGGTAAGAATCCACAACAAGTTGTTCTTCATAGATGTATCTGAGGGTCTGTAGCTCAGTTGGTTAGAGCACACGCTTGATAAGCGTGGGGTCACAAGTTCAAGTCTTGTCAGACCCACCATGACTTTGACTGGTTGAAGTTATAGATAAAAGATACATGACTGATGATGTAAGCTGGGGACTTAGCTTAGTTGGTAGAGCGCCTGCTTTGCACGCAGGAGGTCAGGAGTTCGACTCTCCTAGTCTCCACCAGAACTTAAGAGAAGTTCGGATTACAGAAATTAGTAAATAGAGATTTCGGTCTTGGTTTATTAACTTCTGTGATTTAAGTATCACGGTATTAAGCATGACCTGACGAAGGCGTGTTTATTCATTAACAGATTGGCAAAATTGAGTCTGAAATAAATTGTTCACTCAAGAGTTTAGATTAAGCAATTAATCTAGATGAATTGAGAACTAGCAAATTAACTGAATCAAGCGTTTTGGTATATGAATTTAGATTGAAGCTGTACAGTGTTTAAGTACACAAACAACAGATAGTAGCGATGAAGAATCGCACGGACAACACTCACTTGTAGGTGTTGACGACTGTTTGGGGTTGTATAGTCAAGTAATTAAGTGCATGTGGTGGATGCCTTGGCAGTCAGAGGCGATGAAAGACGTGATAGCCTGCGAAAAGCTCCGGGGAGGCGGCAAATATCCTTTGATCCGGAGATTTCTGAATGGGGGAACCCACCTACTTTAAGGTAGGTATTGCAACATGAATACATAGTGTTGCAAGGCGAACGAGGGGAAGTGAAACATCTCAGTACCCTTAGGAAAAGAAATCAATTGAGATTCCCTCAGTAGCGGCGAGCGAACGGGGATCAGCCCATTAAGTTATGTGTGTTTTAGTGGAACGCTCTGGGAAGTGCGAACGTAGAGGGTGATATTCCCGTACACGAAAGGGCACACATAATGATGACGAGTAGGGCGAGGCACGTGAAACCTTGTCTGAATATGGGGGGACCATCCTCCAAGGCTAAATACTCCTGACTGACCGATAGTGAACCAGTACCGTGAGGGAAAGGCGAAAAGAACCCCTGTGAGGGGAGTGAAATAGATCCTGAAACCGCATGCATACAAGCAGTGGGAGCACCTTCGTGGTGTGACTGCGTACCTTTTGTATAATGGGTCAGCGACTTATATTCAGTAGCGAGGTTAACCGTATAGGGGAGCCGTAGAGAAATCGAGTCTTAATAGGGCGTTTAGTTGCTGGGTATAGACCCGAAACCAGGCGATCTATCCATGAGCAGGTTGAAGGTTGGGTAACACTAACTGGAGGACCGAACCCACTGTCGTTGAAAAGCCAGGGGATGACTTGTGGATAGGGGTGAAAGGCTAATCAAGCCTGGTGATAGCTGGTTCTCCCCGAAAGCTATTTAGGTAGCGCCTCGGACGAATACCATAGGGGGTAGAGCACTGTTTCGGCTAGGGGGTCATCCCGACTTACCAAACCGATGCAAACTCCGAATACCTATGAGTACTATCCGGGAGACAGACTGCGGGTGCTAACGTCCGTAGTCAAGAGGAAAACAATCCAGACCGCCAGCTAAGGCCCCAAAATCATAGTTAAGTGGGAAACGATGTGGGAAGGCATAGACAGCTAGGAGGTTGGCTTAGAAGCAGCCACCCTTTAAAGAAAGCGTAATAGCTCACTAGTCGAGTCGGCCTGCGCGGAAGATGTAACGGGGCTAAAACTATGTGCCGAAGCTGCGGATTTGACATTAGTCAAGTGGTAGGGGAGCGTTCTGTAAGCCGATGAAGGTGTATTGAGAAGTATGCTGGAGGTATCAGAAGTGCGAATGCTGACGTGAGTAACGACAAAACGGGTGAAAAACCCGTTCGCCGAAAGACCAAGGGTTCCAGTCCAACGTTAATCGGGGCTGGGTGAGTCGACCCCTAAGGCGAGGCCGAAAGGCGTAGTCGATGGGAAATTGGTTAATATTCCAATACTTCTGTGTAATGCGATGAGAGGACGGAGAAGGTTAAGTCAGCCTGGCGTTGGTTGTCCAGGTGGAAGGATGTAGGTATGTATCTTAGGCAAATCCGGGGTACTCTATACTGAGATCCGATAGCAAGCTGTACTTGTACAGTGAAGTGGCTGATACCATGCTTCCAGGAAAAGTCTCTAAGCTTCAGTTACACAGGAATCGTACCCGAAACCGACACAGGTGGTCAGGTCGAGTAGACCAAGGCGCTTGAGAGAACTCTGCTGAAGGAACTAGGCAAAATGGTACCGTAACTTCGGGAGAAGGTACGCTGTTGTTGGTGATGGAACTTGCTTCCTGAGCTGACGACAGCCGCAGAAACCAGGCCGCTGCAACTGTTTATTAAAAACATAGCACTCTGCAAACACGAAAGTGGACGTATAGGGTGTGATGCCTGCCCGGTGCTGGAAGGTTAATTGATGGGGTTAGCGTAAGCGAAGCTCTTGATCGAAGCCCCAGTAAACGGCGGCCGTAACTATAACGGTCCTAAGGTAGCGAAATTCCTTGTCGGGTAAGTTCCGACCTGCACGAATGGCATAATGATGGCGGCGCTGTCTCCAGCAGAGGCTCAGTGAAATCGAAATCGCTGTGAAGATGCAGTGTACCCGCGGCTAGACGGAAAGACCCCGTGAACCTTTACTGCAGCTTGACACTGAACTTTGACCTTACTTGTGTAGGATAGGTGGGAGGCTTTGAAGTTGGAACGCTAGTTCCAATGGAGCCGTCCTTGAAATACCACCCTGGTAATGTTGAGGTTCTAACTCTGTCCCGTTATCCGGGACGAGGACCGTGTCTGGTGGGTAGTTTGACTGGGGCGGTCTCCTCCTAAAGAGTAACGGAGGAGTACGAAGGTGCGCTCAGCGTGGTCGGAAATCACGCGTAGAGTATAAAGGCAAAAGCGCGCTTAACTGCGAGACCCACAAGTCGAGCAGGTACGAAAGTAGGTCTTAGTGATCCGGTGGTTCTGTATGGAAGGGCCATCGCTCAACGGATAAAAGGTACTCTGGGGATAACAGGCTGATACCGCCCAAGAGTTCATATCGACGGCGGTGTTTGGCACCTCGATGTCGGCTCATCTCATCCTGGGGCTGAAGCAGGTCCCAAGGGTATGGCTGTTCGCCATTTAAAGAGGTACGCGAGCTGGGTTTAGAACGTCGTGAGACAGTTCGGTCCCTATCTACCGTGGGCGCTGGAAATTTGAGAGGATCTGCTCCTAGTACGAGAGGACCAGAGTGGACGAACCTCTGGTGTACCGGTTGTGACGCCAGTCGCATCGCCGGGTAGCTATGTTCGGAAGGGATAACCGCTAAAGCATCTAAGCGGGAAGCCTACCTCAAGATAAGATTTCCCTAGGAATTTATTCCTCTAAAGAGCCGTTCGAGACTAGGACGTTGATAGGTTGGATGTGGAAGCATAGTGATATGTGAAGCTGACCAATACTAATTGCTCGTGAGGCTTGACTATACAACACCCAAGCAGTTGTATATGAAGCATCAATCGATTCATAAACATGCAAAGCAACTTGATTTAGTTATACTACTAGCTAAAATGAACAACGAAAAATCAGACCAATCAGCCCATCTGTAAAGATTTGGAAAACGCAACGTATCACACAGTGAATAAAACGAAGCAAGTATCCATACCAGTTGTGCTGGCGACCATAGCAAGAGTGAACCACCTGATCCCTTCCCGAACTCAGAAGTGAAACCTCTTAGCGCTGATGGTAGTGTGGGGTTACCCATGTGAGAGTAAGTCATCGCCAGCTCATTATTCTAAACACCCCCGTTCTAACGAATGGGGGTGTTTCTTTTATTGGGGAATTTAATTTTTAATAAAAGATAGGTCCAAAATTAGATTTGTATTCTTGCTGTATTCTATGAATATAATGACGAACTCTATTATTTTTGGGTACGTCCATGAAAATCAATTCTTTCTCTCCAATACCTGAAGATGATGAAGAGCTATCTTTGCCTACATTGATTTATTGGGCATCTCTAGGTGATATCGATCAAGTAAAAGAATTACTAATAGAGGGAGAGGATCCTAATCAGATAGATGATGAGGGATATAGTGCTCTACAAGCAGCTGCTGAAAATGATCATTTAGAGATAGTTCAACTCTTAATTGAAAAAGGTGCGCATGTCGCTTACAAAAGTGAATACACAGCATTAGAGCTTGCAGAAATGGCTGGTAATACTGATGTAGTGGAGTATTTAAAGAGTTTATAAAATTAAAGGCCTCTTTTGTTTAGAAAAGAGACCTTTTGTTCAATTAAGACAAATGATATTTCTGTAGTTTCTCAACAATGGATTGAAGACCTTTTACTTCAAACTCATTAGCTTCGAATTTTTCATCTTTATTACGTTTAAATATATCTCTTATCTCTATTACAGCATTCGGGTCAATAATACTTAAACTTGAGGTGACTTGACGTATTTGACTAATAGAACGAGAGCCATTTGTTGAACCATAGCCAATAAATGCAGCAGGTTTACCACCCCACTCCTTGCCGACATAATCAAGTGCATTTTTTAAAGCTGGGCTGTAACCATGGTTGTATTCTGGGCTAATAAAGATAAATGCGTCTGCTTGAGCAATTTTGTCTGCCCATTCTTGTTGTTTAGGTTGATCATAAATCCCGGTAGCAGGTGGGTGAGAGCCTGAAAATAACGGTAAATTCCACTCTTTTAAATCAATTACTTCTGTCTGAAAATCTTCTAGATTAAATGATGGAATTGTGGATTCTAGCCAATTGGCAACTTTAATTGCTGTACGTCCTTCACGAACACTTCCTACGATAATATAGACCAGCATGTATTTTTCCTAAGAATTTTTATCTTTATAACTTAATTCATTCTATAGGTAGGAGAGAATATAGAATTTGTAAGGATTCTTATGTCACTAATAAAAATTAAATCATAAAAAAGCCCTCATGTAGAGGGCTTTTTTATTTACATTAGCTTAATGCCTTGTTGGCCTTCAGGAGTAACCTTAAATATTTCTACTTCAAAGGTAATATTTTTCCCAGCTAATGGGTGATTAAAATCAATTTCTGTAATGTCATCATTAACTGATTTTACTACACCGAATAAGGTGGTTTTTGCCTTATCTTCAAACTCGATCATATGACCAGGAATAGGGCGTTGTTCAAACTTAACTGTATCGAAAGTTTGAACATTTTCTGGATTCCACGGACCAAAAGCCTCTTCTGGTGGAAGGTGTACTGTACGGCGGTCACCTGCACGTAAACCGAATAATGCTTTTTCGAAACCTGGTAAAAGGTTTCCGTCACCAATAGTCAGACTAACTGGCTCTTCACGGCTACGTGTATTGTCAATTTCTACACCATTTTCGATAGCTACAGAAAAGTGTAGGTCGACTTTAGAGCCTTCTTGGATACGAATTTCTTCGTTAGGTTGAATAATTTCGGTCATATTATGCATCCGAATTTTGGTTACGTTGCTTCTCAAGGAAGAATGTATCAATGAGTAGCAAAATCGTACCTAGAGTGATGGCACTGTCCGCAATATTAAAAGCTGGAAAGTGATGATTTTGGTAATAAACATGAATGAAATCGACCACATAACCTAGGGTAACACGGTCAATTAAATTGCCTAAAGCTCCACCTAAAATTAAAGCGATGGCTACAGGTAGCACCACCATTTTTTTAGGCATACGCATTAACCAAAATACAAAAAGTACTGAAACTAAGCCCGCCAAAGATGTGAAGAAATAGCGCTGCCATCCTCCTGCATCAGATAAAAAGCTAAAAGCTGCACCATAGTTATGTAATAGTGTCCAGTTTAAAAATGGAAGTACAGGTACAGGATCTGCATAGTTTAGATGTGTACTCGCAATCCATTTTGTCCATTGATCCAATACAATGGCAAGGACAGAAACTCCAAGCCAAATCAGATTATGTGGATAAAACTGGAATAAGCCTTTTTTAGCTTGTGAATTAGGCATATTTTCTCACTTCGCCACGACCAGTGACGTTCACAATACAACGACCACATAAACCAGGATGATCGGCATGTGTATTTACATCTGGAAGGACGTGCCAGCAACGTGCACATTTTTCACCTTCAGCTGCAGATATTTGTACACGTAAGCCTTCCATTTCAGTTGCTTCACCTTGCTCAGCAAATGGATGTACTACTACTTGCGAAGTAATAAGAACAAAACGGAGTTCATCAGCCAGTTGGTTTAAAACTGTTTGTAATGATTCACTTGCCCAAAGTTCAACTTTGGCTGAAAGATTACTGCCGACAAGTTTAGCGTTACGCGCTGCTTCAATCTGTTTATTTACTGCAGATTTTACGCTAATCAATGTTTGCCAATCTTCTTCAGAAAGCAAGTTTGCTTTTGATGAAACAGGTAAGTCATACCATTCTGAAGTAAATACATACTTTTCAGTTTGTTCTGGAATCAATGGCCAAGCTTCTTGAGCCGTAAAGCTTAAGATTGGGCTCATCCAACGGATAAATGCTTGAACAATATGATAAAGCGCTGTTTGTGCAGAACGACGTGCCTGAGAATCTGCTTTAGTGGTGTATTGACGGTCTTTGATAATATCTAGGTAGAAACCACCTAAGTCATTAATACAGAAGCTTGTTAACGCACTACACACCACATGGAAGTTCATTTCTTCATAGGCAGTGATAATAGTTTGTTGTACTTCATTCGCACGCTGCAAGATGTATTGATCTAGAGCGATAAGGTCATCTACGTCCAGAGCATCAGTACTTGGTTTGAAACCATTTAGGTTCGCAAGCAAGAAGCGTAGGGTATTACGAATACGGCGATAGCTATCACTTACACGGCTAAAGATTTCTTTCGATGCTGCGATTTCATAACGGTAGTCGCTAGACGCTACATATAGTCGTAAACCATCTGCACCAAGCTGTTTGATGATTTCTTCAAGCGGGATATAGTTGCCTAAAGATTTCGACAATTTACGACCGTTTTCGTCCACTGTAAAACCATGAGTTAACAAGGCTTTATATGGCGCACGATTGTGAATTGCCATAGATGTTAATAAAGAAGATTGGAACCAGCCACGGTGTTGGTCTGAACCCTCTAAATATAAGTCAGCAGGGCTTTCTAATTCATCACGTTGCTCAAGTACAGCGTAATGCGTTGTACCAGAGTCGAACCATACATCGAGTGTATCGCGAACAGCGTTATATTGTTCAGCATCTTCACCGATGAAGTCTTTTGCTTCACGTTTGAACCATGCTTCGATACCTTCTTCTTCGATCAGTTGAGCAACTTCTTCGATGAGTTCAGGTGTACGAGGGTGTAATTCGTTCGTATCTTTATGAACGAAGAATGGAATTGGAACACCCCAAGTACGTTGACGTGAAATACACCAGTCCGGACGACCTTCGATCATTGATTCAATACGGTTTTTACCCCAGTTCGGTACAAACTCGATATCATTTTCAATGGCATTAAGCGCACCTTCACGTAATCCTTTTTGATCCATGCTAATGAACCACTGTGGTGTAGCACGGAAAATAATTGGAGTCTTATGGCGCCAGCAGTGTGGGTAGCTATGTTTAATTGGCTGATGAGCCCATAAACGGCCTACAGCACCTAAAGCTTCAATAATCTTTGGATTAGCTTTATAGATGTGTTCACCAGCGTAGATTGGAGCAGTTGGTAAATAAACACCGTTACCACCTACTGGGTTATCTACTTTAAGGTTGTATTGAAGACCTACTTTATAGTCGTCTGCACCGTGGCCAGGCGCTGTATGTACGGCACCTGTACCGCTTGTTGCGATAACGTGTTCACCTAAAATAACCGGAACTTGACGATCAGTAAGTAAAGGGTGTTGTAGGGTAAGGTTTTCAAGAGCCGAACCAGTAAAATCAGCTAAAACAACTGGGTTTTCAAGCTTGTAACGCTCAATCGCTGAAGCAACTAAGTCTTTAGCAAGAATGAAGTTTTGCTTACCGCGCTCAGTTGTCACTTGCACCAATTGATATTCAATTTCGGCATGCAACGCAACGGCTTTGTTAGCTGGTAATGTCCATGGTGTAGTGGTCCAGATCACGATATCTGTCGGATCTTGAACTTCTACGTTTAAACGGACACTTAAATCTTTGAGATCGACAACGCCAAAACCAACGTCAATTGCGTCAGATTTTTTATCTTCGTATTCAACTTCTGCTTCAGCAAGAGCTGAACCACAGTCCATACACCAGTTCACTGGCTTTAAGCCTGGCTGGATATGGCCATTTTTCTGGATGAGACCTAGAGCACGAACAATATCGGCTTCTTGTTTGTAATTCATGGTGAGATAAGGATTATCCCAGTCACCTAAAATACCAAGACGTTTAAAGTCAGTACGCTGTAAATCAATTTGTTTTAGCGCGTATTCACGGCAAAGTTTGCGGAAAGTTGCTGCGTCAACTTTTTCGCCCACTTTACCTACTTTCTCTTCAACTTTTAGTTCGATTGGTAAGCCATGACAGTCCCAACCCGGAACATATGGTGCATCAAAACCTGAAAGCGTACGGCTTTTTACAATAACGTCTTTGAGTACTTTATTGACTGCGTGACCCAAGTGAATTGTACCGTTCGCATATGGAGGGCCATCATGCAAAATATATTTTTTCTTGCCAATACGCGATGCACGAATCTGCTGATAAATGTTGTCGGTATACCACTCTTCTAACCATTTCACTTCACGTACTGCCAAATTTGCTTTCATTGCAAATTGAGTATCCGGCAGGTTTAGCGTGGCTTTGTAGTCCACTGCATTCTCAGGAGTTTGCTTATCGCTCATGCAAGTTTTCTTCCAGTTTAATCAGCTTGGGAGCTGACATGTTTTACAATCAAAATTCGAATTAAAAAGGAAATTGTGTCGTGTCGTTACGGTATTGTCGTAACTGTTGCACGTCATTATCAATTCCAGCCTTAAGTGCTTCAAGCGAAGGGTAGTTCAATTCACCATGAAGATAGTGAAGAAAAGTCACCCGCATAAATAAGCCATACAGATTAGCAGAAACATCAGGGAAATGTACTTCTAATCTCCATTCTGGATGTTCTTGCTGAATGGCGGGACGTGTACCGACATGACCTGCGCCATAGAGGCTATTTTCATGATATCCGGCAATTCCCGGTTTTTCAGGTGTTTCTTGGCGCACTTTTTCAGTGAGAGAAGTCGTTTCGCAAATGACTTCAACGCCATAAATACCGTTTAAACAAGGTTTGTGGCGATTGAGACGAACATTAATGGTTGGAAAATCAAGAGTTCGTCCAATTTGGTCGCCATATTGGACACGTCCAGTAATACTGTATGGACGGCCTAATAATTTAGCTGCTAAAGCAAGATTACCCACTTGAAGTACTTGGCGAATACGGGTTGAACTTACGCGTTCACCTTCAAGTTCAATGGTATGTAAATTTGTTACTTGGAAGCCATAATCTTTTAAAAATTCACTGTTGCCTTGGCGGTCTTTACCGAAATGAAAGTCATCCCCCAAAACTAATGACTGCGCATTTAATTTATCTTTTAATAAGTCTGCGAAGGCAGATGCGCTCATGCTACGGAAATGCTCATCAAACTTAGCAACCGCAATATAGTCAACGCCAAGCTCAGCTAGATATTCAACTTTTTCTCGTAATGAGTTAATACGAGGAGGAGCATCGTAACCTTTAAAGAACTCAAGCGGCTGTGGCTCAAAAATCATGACCAGTGTTTTTAAGCCTTGTGCTGCAGCAATGTTTTTGAGTTGAGCAATCATCGCTTGGTGGCCTAAATGGACACCATCAAAATTACCAATAGTTACCGCTGTTGGAGGTAACTGAAAATTGGGCGATAACGCATTAAGACGAAGCAGTTTCATGAACTTAAAATATGGCTATTTTTGCAAGGGCTATATATTGCCATAATCTCACAGATTCGTCTTGTTGTTGTGTTTTTACTCAGTTATTTTTCAATATGAATATCTTTATATTTAAAATACTGATGAATTAAATAAAAATAAATCAATTTTTCTTATTAATAGTTTGCTCTACTATGTCTTTATCCACTCTTTGATTAGAGAACTAAGATGAAAAAACCCTTTTATCAATTAAATCAAAGCAAAGATGTTATACGACATTTTACTCCAAATTGGTTTACAGCGACTATGGGTACTGGCGTGGTGAGTATGATTTTAATCCAGCTGCCATTTGCTCAATCATTTTTATTCACGCTAGCAACTTTGTTATGGCAATTTAATATTATTTTGTTCAGTGTTTTTTCAGTTCTTTATTTATTGCGGTGGTTTCTTTTCCCTCATGAGGCGAAGCAAATATTTAACCATCCCAATATGAGCTTGTTTTTAGGGGCTATCCCAATGGGGCTTGCAACGATATTAAATGGTTTTTTAAGCTTCGGTGTCGGGCTTTACGGTGAAGTGGCAATACATATTGCTCAAGCTTTATGGTACATCGATGTCTTTTTCGCACTGGCCATTGCGTGGATCGTGCCATTTTGTATGTTTAGTCGTCAGAACCATCAGCTACATACCATGACTGCAATCTGGCTTTTACCTGTGGTTGCCTGTGAAGTAGCCGCAAGTTCTGCGGGTATGTTGGTTACACATTTACCAGCAGATGTACACAGCTTTCATTTA
Source organism: Acinetobacter sp. 1294243 (assembly GCF_000588015.1). Taxonomy (NCBI): domain Bacteria; kingdom Pseudomonadati; phylum Pseudomonadota; class Gammaproteobacteria; order Moraxellales; family Moraxellaceae; genus Acinetobacter; species Acinetobacter sp. 1294243. The sequence continues at coordinate 69,974 of NZ_JFXG01000014.1, read as the reverse complement.
TTAATGGCTGGCTATGTACTTTGGGGAATCTCTGTTTTACCAGCATTCGCTATTCTGACAATTTTAATGCTGCGTATGGCTTTGCATCAGTTACCAGAAAAAGAAGTCGCAATTTCTAGCTGGTTGTCTTTAGGCCCTATTGGTACAGGTGCATTAGGTTTATTGTTATTAGGGCAGCAGGCACAAAGAGTGGCGCCAAACGTAGGATTTCACCAATTTGCGAATGTCTTTCAAGCTTTAGGAGTTGTAGGCAGTCTTGTACTTTTAGGCTTTGGGTTATGGTGGCTTGGTCTTGCGATTTTAACAACGCTTCGTCACGCAAAGACAGGTATTCCATTTAACTTGGGCTGGTGGGGCTTAACCTTTCCATTAGGTGTATTTATTCTTGCACTGTTTAATTTAGGACATCAGGTTGAAGTTGTATTTTTACAATACGTTGCTGTGGCGTTGAGTCTTTTATTATTGGCAATGTGGGGCGTAGTAATGAAGAAAACGCTTGCAGGAGCATATAGCGGTCAACTGTTCTTCTCACCATGTTTAATCGCTTTACAACAAAAAGTACAGTAATGATGAAAAGGTGTAAAAAGCTTTTGCACCTGATTTATACTTATTTTCTAACTTATTTAATTTTGATTTGAGCTTTTTGAATGAACACTGATATTGCTTTGATTATGGCACTTCCTAATGAATCTAAGGGTTTATTTGAACAAGCAGGTGTTGAAGTCCATTACAGTGGTATTGGTAAGATTAATGCTGCCTTTAAAGCATTTGAAGTTATTCAAAAAACAGGATGCAAAACTCTAATTAATTTAGGTACAGCGGGAAGCTCTGCATTTAATCGACATGATTTAGTCGAAGTAAAAACTTTTGTACAACGGGATATGGATGTTTCACCCCTAGGTTTTGAAGTAGGTGTAACGCCGTTAGATGGTCATTTGGCGGCAGAGATTCATCTTCAACCACATTTTATTGATTTGCCAAAAGCAGTATGTGGAACAGGTGATTCATTTGAAACAGGTCAGCCAAAAGTAGCTTGTGATGTGGTTGACATGGAAGGCTATGCTTTAGCTAAAGTGTGCCACAAGTTAGGTGTACGATTAATCTCGGTGAAGTATATTACTGATGGGGCAGATGACACTGCGCATCTGGATTGGGAAGAAAATTTATTGTTAGGGGCCCAGAAACTCCTAGCACTTTATCAAAATCATTTCTAAAAAAAAGATCGGCAAATTTGCCGATCTTTTTTATTTTAGCGAGGTAATACGCCGTATAGCATCATATGTACCGTATGCTCAATCGAACGCTGGAACATACTGCGGTTACGAAGCGTTTTACCAGTCACCATTTCCATTTGAGTTGCAAAATCTGCATAGTTTTGCGTAAGGCCCCAAATATTTAAGATTAATAATTCTGGGTCGATATCTGGGGAAATCTTTCCTTCTTCTTGCCAAGTCTGAATGACTTTAGCTTTGCGTTTAAATAGCTTTTTCAAAGGCCCTTTCAGTATAGGCAAAATATGTGGAGCGCCTTGAATAATTTCTAGTGCAAACAATCTAGATGCTTTCGGTTGGCTACGAGACAGTTCGATTTTTTGAATTAAATAGTGAGATAAGGCTTCGGCTGGTTCTAATTCAGCTTCTAAAGTTTGTAAGGGGGCCAACCATTTTTGTAAAACGGTTGTGAGCACTTCTACATATAAAGACTCTTTATTTTCATAGTAATAGAAAATATTCGACTTATGCATGTCGGCGAGTTGGGCAATTTCATCCAGACTTGCTCCACTGAACCCATAGACTGAAAATACGTCAAGGGCCGCAGCAAGAAGCTGATTGCGCTTTTGGGTACTCTTTTTTTGTTCCATCTGCTGCATAATTAAAAAAATAGTATTCCCATTGTAAGGGAAATTGTTTGATTTGTGCACAGGTGTCTTGCTTTTTTAATCAAAAAACGGCTACTTATTTGTGTAATAGATATACTATTGTGCAAAAAATAGAGAGATTCACTAGTTTATTGTTATTCTTAAAAATATTTTTTTATTTTCGCCCTAAAAAAGAGCAATAAAACAGCAGTTTTATTGCTCGTAAATTGGGCATTTTTTGGTTGAACAGTTCTCATTACTCATCGCAACCTTAAGTTGCCAAAACCGCATCGAGTACTTGTTGTTCAAGCTGAGCAAAAGTAATACTTTTTTTACGCGGGCGCGGCAAATTAACTTGGAAACTTTGAGCAATCTGACCCTTATCTAATAAAATAATACGGTCAGCTAATTGCACTGCTTCACTCACATCGTGTGTGACTAAAATTGCAGTAAAGCCTTGCTCCTTCCACAAGCGTTCAATCAAGCTTTGCATCTCAAGCCGAGTTAACGCATCTAATGCACCCAAAGGTTCGTCTAGCAACAATATGCGCGGCGTATGTGATAGTGCACGGGCTAGGGCAGTACGCTGACGTTGACCACCTGAAAGCTGGGAAGGCCATTGTCCTGATTTCTCTTTTAAACCGACTTTTTCTAGTAATTCTTCTGCTAAAGCATGTTGCGATTTTGGTAGCCCAAGTTGAACATTTTGAAGAATATTTCTCCAAGGAAGTAAACGAGGATCTTGGAACATTACTCGAATATCATCGTTCGTAATGCCTTCACGTAAATGTCGGGCAGATTTAAATTTGATTTCCCCAAAGCTGGCTTTTTCAAGTTGAGCAATTAAACGGAGTAACGTACTTTTGCCACAACCACTTCGGCCAACAATTGCTAAAAACTCACCCGGCTGGATGTGTAGGTCAAGATCTTCGAGGACCTTTACCTCGCCATAGAATTTATAAAGTTGCTCAATCAGAATCTCTGCACCTAATACAGGTTCTTGAGATTCTGTTGGTTCTTCCGGAATGAGCTGCACTTCATTCTGATTAATATTTAAATTCAGATTTGTCATGTTCTAAGCTCCCTTATTTCTGATATCCAGAGTGCCAACGTAGTAAATAGCGTTCCAAAAGCTGTGCTAAAACATCTGCCAGTTTGCCTAGTAAGGCGTACAGAAGAATACCGACCAGAACTACATCCGTTTGTAAAAACTCACGTGCATTCATGGTCATATAACCAATACCTGCTTGAGCTGAAATGGTTTCAGCAACAATGAGCAATACCCAAACCAAACCTAAAGCAAAGCGTAAACCCACTAAAATAGAAGGCATCGCACCCGGTAGAATAATTTCTTTGTAAAGCTGCCAGCGAGAAAGCCCATAGCTTTTGCCCATCTCAATCAATTGAGGGTCAACTGATCGAATACCGTGATAGGTATTAATATAAATGGGGAAGAAAACACCTACGGCGACTAAAAATAATTTTGCTGTTTCATCAATCCCGAACCACAAGATGACGAGTGGGATAAGTGCTAAGGCTGGGATGTTACGAATCATTTGTAAGGTCGTATCGAGCAGGGTAGAGGCGAAACGCGAAGACCCGTTGAGTAGACCTAATAACAAACCTAAACCGCCACCAATCAACAACCCCAGTAAAGCACGCCCTGCACTCACTTTAACGTGCTGCCAAAGTTCTCCACTCACCAGTAGATGCCAAAAAGCGGAAACAACAGCAGTAGGTGCAGGTAAAATACGGCTTTCTAAAAGACCCGAACTTGAGGCAATTTGCCAAACAACCAATAGAAGAATAGGGAAAATCCAAGGCAGCAAACGCTGCCCGATTTGTTTTGTTCCACGTGAAACAACACTTTCAGCTTTGCTCATGCAGGCTCCTTGACGGAACTATTTTGCTTCTTCTCGTCTGGAACATAATTGTTGGCAATAATTTCACCGAATGGACCGGTTAAATTTGGCTGAGCAAGTTTAGCGCGAGTTTCAATTGGTAATAACGGGAATACTAACTCTGCAAAACGAATTGATTCTTCAAGGTGTGGATAGCCTGAGAAAATGAAAGTATCAATACCTAAATCAGCATATTCCTGAATACGGGCAGCAACGGTTTCAGGATCGCCTACAAGTGCTGTACCTGCACCACCACGAACTAAACCAATACCAGCCCAAAGGTTTGGAGATACTTCTAGTTTGTCTCGATTACCGCCGTGGAGAGCCGCCATACGTTGTTGGCCTACAGAGTCCATTTGTGCAAATTTTTTCTGTGCGGCAGCAATAGTCGCATCATCAAGATATTGGATAAGCTCGTTCGCTGCTGCCCAAGCTTGTTCGTTGGTTTCACGAACAATCACATGCAAGCGAATACCATAAGTTAATTTACGGCCTTTAGCCTCAGCTTTGGCACGAACATGTTCGATCTTTTGTTTTACGGCTTCAGGTGGTTCACCCCACGTAAGGTAAGTATCGACTTGCTCAGCAGCCAAATCGACAGCGACGTCTGAAGAGCCACCGAACCAAAGTGGTGGGTAAGGCTTTTGAACAGGTGGGTAAAGTAGTTTTGCATCATCCACTTGTAAACGTTCACCATGGAATGTAAAAGCTTCACCTGTATGTGAGCGTGTCAAAATCTCACGCCAGATTTTTACGTATTCATTGGCAGTTTGATAACGCGTTGAGTGATCTTCATATAAACCATCACCGCGTAATTCAGCCTCATCACCACCAGTCACTAAGTTGAGTAATACACGACCATTCGACAAACGGTCAAACGTTGCAGCCATACGAGCAGCTAAAGCTGGTGTGGTTACCCCTGGTCGTAATGCAACTAAAAATTTAAGGTGTTGAGTTGCATCAATTAGGCTAGCCGCCGTAATCCAAGGATCTTCACATGAACGACCTGTTGGTATAAGTACACCTTCGTAACCTAAATTATCTACTGCCACAGCAATTTGCTTCATATAGGCATGGTCAACCTGACGAGCGCCTTTACTTGTACCTAAATAGCGACTATCACCGTGGGTAGGAATAAACCAGAAAATTTTCATGTGCATTACCTATATGTCTATTGAAATTACTTGGCGCCCCAAACAGCTTGTTTAATGCTGATTGGTTTAGGGATGATGCCTTGTTGAGTAAAGATGTCTGCGAGTTGCTGTTGCTCAGCAATCACTTTGCTGTTAAGAGGAGCGGCTGATGAAGGGCGCGGACGGCGTTTAATAAATAAATCACTGGTTGCAGGTTTAAGACCTGTACTTTGACCAATCGCACCTGCCGTTTCTGCTTGATGGCTTTGAACCCATTTATCGGCTTGATTGATTTGTTTGATGAGCCCTGAAACAGCTTTCGGATGTTGTTTAACAAAATTTGGAGCTGCTAAATAAAATGTATAGTTCGGGCTTAAGCCTTTACCCGATGCAAGAACACGAGCTTGGTCTTCTAGTTGTGCTGAAGCGAAGTAAGGATCCCAAATGGCCCATGCATCAACGGCACCTTTTTGAAATGCTGCGCGAGCATCGGCAGGGGTAAGCCAGATGGGCGTAATATCGCTCCAGTTTAGGCCTGCTTTACGTACGGCTTGTACAAGTAAGTAATGTGAACTTGAACCTTTTTGCAGCGCAATACGTTTACCTTTTAGGTCTTTAAGCTGTTTTAGTTGCGAGTTTTTTGGAACTAAAATTGCCGATGCCAATGGCTTAGCCGCTTCATAAGCAATGTAATATAAAGGCTTGCCAGCCGCTTGTGCGTAGACAGGAGGTGTATCTCCAGTAACGCCTACATCAAGCGAACCGACAGCTAAAGCTTCTAAAATTTGTGGACCGGCAGGGAACTCATTCCAAGTAATTTTTGCATGTGGGAATTCTTGCTCAAATAGCTTTTGCTGTTTGGCAATTGCAAAGTTAATCGAGCTTTTTTGAAAACCAATACGAAGTTCTTTCACAGTTGGGTCAATTGCCCAAGCTGGCGCTACGATTGTTAAGCCTAATACAGTGACTACACTGAGGCGCTTAATTAATTGTGTCCACTGATTCTTATTAAATAACGATTGATGTTGCATATTGATATCCTTGTTCCCCTTGAGGTCAGGCACAGCATTTATATGATTATTTAAGCCGTGCCCAAGCTAGGTTTATTTCAGTTTTAAAATGGCATCTTGAATGGTGAGTTTGTTTGGAATGAGCTTTTGCGCATAAAAAGCATTAGCTACTTGTTGTTGTTCTTGTGCCACCTTGTCAGAGATTGGCTGAACTCCAAAACCCATACGTGAAATGGAAGTTTTGAGTACATCAAACTCAAGTGCGGTAGGTTTTTCGAGTAATTTGGCAGCTTCATCCTGATGTGAACTTACCCACTCAGTGGTCTGGTTAAGTGTCTGTACAACAGTGTTGAGTACTTTTGGATTATTTTCTGCAAATTTACGGTCAGCTAAATAGAACTGATGATTGCTTACTAAGTTTTCACCAGTCGCTAAAACTCGAGCTTGAATTTGATGTTCAGCTGCTGCAAAGAACGGATCCCAAATGACCCATGCATCTACTGCACCTTTTTCAAAAGCAGCACGAGCGTCTGATGGCGGCAAATAAACTGGTTGAATATCACTTAAGCTTAAGTTGTTGGCTTCTAAAACTTTTAACAATAGGTAATGAACATTCGAGCCTTTGTTAAGAGCCACACGTTTGCCTTTTAAATCTTTAATAGATTGGATGGGAGAGTCTTTTTGTACCAATAGTGCTTCAGCTTTTGGCGCAGCAGGTTGGTTTGCAACATAGACTAAATTTGGATTGGCAGCCTGAGCAAAGATCGGTGGTGCTTCACCTGCTTCACCGAGTGAAACACTTCCTACGTTTAAACCTTCAAGCAATTGAGGGCCAGCAGGGAACTCAACCCATTTCACTTGCACGCCTTGTTCTTTTAATGCTTTTTCTAAGTCACCACGAGCCTTTAAAATAGGAAGAATCCCATATTTTTGATAGCCGATATTTAAGGTTGTGGTGGCTTGTTCCTCTTTTTTGGCACAACCACTTAACATCATCACTCCTGCAAGGCTGGCCGCGATGACTGAATATTTTGCCCATGAAGTGGTGTTGAAAAGTGCCATGAGATTTCGTGCTCCCCGAAAGAGAAAAAGAAAAAAATAATTGGATGAGCAGATACCCTAAATGGATTTTTATTTCAGAAAAAATAAGTATTCGGTCTTTATTTATGCAAAAAAAAGCTAAACACAATAGGCTATAAACTTATGCGAAAAAAAGATTTATCTATTAGAAATATATTTAATGAATTTTGATTAAGTTGATGTAAATAAAATAAAAAATATTAAAATCTTAAAAAATTTAGATTTAAAAAAAGTACAACCATAAATTAATCGTGTTTACGGTTGTACTTTTTGAACTAAGCTTATCTGAAATAAGAATATCTTAAAATTAGCAAAGGCTAAGGAAGCAGTTTCTTAAAGACTAAAGAATTTCTTTGATAGTTATAGAGTGCCTGACGAGCATTTGGTAAGTCATCAACACTCACCTGATGGAAACCGTGCTCTAAGAACCAGTGGGCGGTACGGGTGGTTAAAACAAATAATTGACGAATACCTTGTTCTTTTGCCTTTTCTTCAAGGAATTGCAAAATCTGGCTACCACGGTTCGATTTACGATAACTTGGGTGTACTGCGACGCAGGCAATTTCTGCTGAACGTGTTTCATTAAATTCGGTTGGAATTGGATAAAGTGCAGCACACGCTAGAATCGTACCATCGCGCTCAATAACAGCGAACTGGCTAATCTCTTGCTCTAAACGTTCACGCGAACGATAAACTAAGATACCTTCTTCTTCTAATGGACGTAATAAATTCATTAAACCGCCCACATCTTGAATGTTGGCCATGCGAACTTCTTCATAATGCGCATCGGTAATCATGGTACCGATACCATCTCGAGTAAATAACTCTTCGAGAAGGGCGCCATCATAGGCATAAGAAATAAGATGAACGCGGTGTACGCCTGATAAAGATGCTTTTTTTGCCTGTTGCAAATGCAAGGTGAGTGTTGGGCTAATGGTTTGGTATTGTTGAATATAGTAGTCCAGTTGATGTGGGCTTAATTCACGTAATATTTGCTCATCTTCATTCAGCAATCCTTGTTGCTCACCTAGAAAAATGAGTTTATCTGCTTTTAAATAAGTTGCAGTTTTGGTCGCAACTTCTTCTGCTCGCAAGTTAAACACCTCACCTGTAGTGGAGTAACCTGTTGGCCCTAGCAGTACAATATTATGATTATCGAGGTGTCGATCAATCGCATCTGTATCGATAGAACGAACTTCACCTGTAAGCTGGAAATCCATGCCATCACGAATACCATAAGGTTTAGCAGTCACAAAATTACCTGATACCACATCTATGCGAGCGCCGTACATTGGCGAGTTTGCTAAGCCCATAGAAAGCAATGCTTCGATTTCTAGGCGGATAGAACCTACAGCACTCATGACACAGCTTAAAGATTCACGTGTGGTAATACGGCTGTTATCATAAAAAGGAGTTTCGATTCCTTTTTCTTTAAGATTTTGATTAATTTGCGGACGCGCACCGTACACGAGAATTAAGCGAATACCAAGAGAGTGCAATAAAGCAATGTCGTGAATGATATGTTCGAAATTAGGATGTCGGACTGCTTCACCACCAAACATCAACACAAATGTTTTATCGCGGTGAGCATTAATGTAGGGCGCTGAGTGTCGAAACCAGTGTACATAATGCTGGGTGTTATTATGTGACTTACTTACAGGCTTACTTGACATACCGATCTCGAATCAACAGCAAAAAGATATAAAGATGATTCTAAACAAAAAAGATTAAAGCCGCATGTTTTAGATAAAAAAACACCCAAATTGAAATTTGGGTGCTTAAAAAGTTTTAAATTAGTAAACCACTCTAATGATTTTATGACTTTGTTCATTCACCAGTACATAATTTCCATTCACTTTATACCATTTTTGGTAACGACCTGGTTTAGTCAATTTTTGATGTTGACGATAGTCAATCACATAACGTGAATGTCGATACTCATGCGGTACAACCTGGCCTACTCGCCACGCATTGCGATGATCATCTTTTTTAATCACTTTAACTGTTTTTACTTCATGGTTTTGGTAATTGCCATGATGATTATGATCGTTTGGTGCTGCCATGGCTGTTGTTGCAACTAAACCACTAAGAGAAAGAACAATCGCTGTTGTTAATTTTTTCATTGTAAACCTCGAATGATGAGCTGAATTTCAATAATTAAAGATTAGTGAACAATTGCAGATAAATCGTGGAGGCCAAGAAGAATAAATGTGAAAACTCTCTATGAAATAAGAAGAAATTAAGAAAATTCATCATTTAAGAATATAAAAAATAAAAAAGGATAAAACCCAGAGGCTTTATCCTTTTTATTCAGCGATAGCGAGGGTCTATCGCCTTAAAAACCACGAATACTCACAATGCTATTAGAATCTGTGTCGACTAAAATATAGTCATTGTTGATTTTATACCATTGCTGATTACGGCCTGGTTTTGGCAAGTTACTGTCTTTATAGTCGACTTTATAGCCATTACCACGATAGTGCTGTGGCATAACATAGCCAGGCTGCCAGCGATGTTGTTTTAAGCGTTCAAAGCCACGCTCTTCGCGCATACGGCGTTCGTCACGGATACGATCATCATCATGATCACGCCCAAATCCTGGCCCACGATCATTCCACTCACCGCGTGGTCCTCCGCCTTTAGGACCTTTAGGGCCATGGCCTCGGTCAAAAGGGGGATCAGCAAAGCTCGCCATACTGGTGGTCAGTACGGTTATGCATAGGGCTAAGATGGTGAACAACTTTTTCATGATGCATCCTCGTTTACATCTGATGTCTCTCATGTTGAATACTCTACGCGCAAAATGCAGAGAAACTGTGAAGATCATTTAATGGTTCAATTAAAATTACGGATAGATCAAGGGTTTTTATCAATAATAAAAAAGGCTTGTATATCTTTTCAGGTATAGGCAAGCCAGATTTGATGATTGGCCGTAATTAAATTTAACTTTTCATCTTTAACTTTTTAATCCTGCGCATCAATACTTTGACCATTGAGTGCCAAGCTGTCTTCACCCATTAAATAGAGGTAAGCAGGCAAGATAGACTCTGGTGTAGGTAGTGTCTTCGGATCTTCTTGTGGGTAGGCTTTCGCACGCATTGCAGTACGTGTTGCGCCAGGATTAATGCAATTAAAGCGGATATTTGGATAAGTATTTTCCGCTGCAAAAATTTTACTCACTGCTTCAATTGCAATTTTGGAGACAGAATATGCGCCCCATAAAGCTCGTGCTTCACGGCCTACACCCGAGCTGGTAAATACAACAGAGGCATTTTCTGACTTTTGCAAAAGTGGTAATAGAGCTTGAGTGAGGGCAAACGGAGCACGTAAGTTAACTGCCATTACGTCATCCCATACTTCTGTAGGATAATGTGCTAGCTCTACACGTTCACCTAAAATACCCGCATTATGCAAAATACCGTCTAGACGCCCAAACTGCTTTTCGAGCGTATCGACTAAAAAATCATAATCACGGTCAGATGCACTTGAAAGCTGTAGCGGTAAAATCGCGGGTTGAGGTGCACCTAGACTCTCAATTTCATCATAAATAACTTCAAGTTTATTTAAGGTTCTACCATGCAGGACAACGGTTGCACCATGTAGGGCATAACTTAGAGCCGCAGCTCGCCCAATTCCATCACCAGCACCGGTAATTAAAATAATTCGATCTTTGAGTAGATCCGGACGAGGTTGGTATTCTGAATATTTCATTGGTAAACCTCCTTCTTTTTATATTGATAAAACGAATAGCCGTTAAAAAAGTCTATAAAACTCTGATGTTAACTTATCATACGCTGATTTTCCTGTAGAGCAGGAAGCTTTTGACGTAACATATCGTGTAATTCTGTCACTGTATTTACAATCGAATCGGCCTGCCATGATGCTAAATCATCACGGTGTTCGATAGGTAAATAGCCATAAGCTGCCAAGATGGTATACATATCGGCATTGCGACCAGCATCAATATCACGTGGATGGTCACCCACATAGATAATTTCATTTGCTGGGATATTCAACTGTTTAGCGGCCAAATACATTGGTTCTGGATCTGGCTTGGTTTTACTGACATCTTCAGGACATACCAAAACTGCACAGCGTTCGGTCAGATTTAACTTTTCTAAAAGAGATTCACTTAATCCGCGCGGTTTGTTGGTCACAATACCCCAGGGGATTTGTGCAGCTTCTAACTCTTCTAAGAGTGGATACATGCCTTCAAACAGATCTGTATCAACCACAATATTATTGCCGTACAGATCTAAAAAGTTTTGACGATGTGCCAAGAAAATTGGATTGGCCACATCCAGCTCTGGATAGACCAATTTCACCATCGCACGTGCACCTTCAGACACCTGAGTGCGAATAAGATCGGCTTCTACAACAGGGCGTCTTGCATCACGGCACATTTGCTGAATAATACGAATGAAATCCGCAGCTGTATCGATAAGCGTACCGTCTAAATCAAATAAAACAGCTTTCATCATGCACCTGTATTAATCGTATGAACCATATAGTTAACGTCAACATTTGGCGCTAACCAGTAATGCTTGGTCAGTGGGTTGTAATGTAGTCCAGTCATTTCTTTTAACGTAAGACCTGCATTACGAATATCATGTGCCATTTCAGATGGTCGAATAAATTTATGATAATCATGCGTACCTTTTGGCAACATGCGTAGGACGTACTCTGCACCAATAATGGCAAATAAATAAGATTTTGGGTTACGGTTAATGGTCGAGAAGAACACATGGCCGCCCGGTTTAACCAGAGCCTGACAAGCTTTTACAATAGATGCTGGATCTGGAACGTGTTCCATCATTTCCATACAAGTCACCACGTCATATTGACCAGCCTGTTCTTGTGCTAATTCCTCTACAGGAATTTGACGATATTCAATATTTTGAACATTTTCTTGCTGAGCATGTAAACGGCCGACAGCTAGAGGTGCTTCACCCATATCGATACCTAATACATCTGCGCCACGACGTGCCATGCTTTCGGCCAAGATACCGCCACCACAGCCGACATCAAGTACTTTTTTACCAGCGAGACCGCCTGCACGTTCATCAATCCAGTTAAGACGTAGTGGATTGATCTGGTGAAGGGGGCGAAATTCAGAATGTTGATCCCACCATTTGGCAGCAAGTGCTTCAAACTTTGCGATTTCTTGTAAATCAACATTCAATTGCGACATGGTGCTACCTCTAAACTTGAGTTATCTTTTTGGATGTAGTTCGCCGTTAGTGTAGCGATTATTGGGAAAAAAGCGATAAACCCAATAAAAAACTTCACAGAAGCAAAACGAATTTAGCATATTTGTTTTATATTTAGGGCATAAGCTAATGCATAACAACTTAGAGGAAAAGCTGTAGCAATGAAAAAATTGGTTTTGGGTGGTTTGAGTGCAGCAATTATGGCCGTATCGGGTGGTGCAATGGCAGCAGATTTTGTTGCTGGTAAAGACTACACCGTGATTGCCAATCCAGGCAAAGTGGAAGTTCCGGGGAAAATCGAAGTTCGAGAGTTCTTTTGGTATGGATGCCCACACTGTTTTAAACTTGAACCGCATATGCAAACGTGGTTAAAACAGATTCCTAAAGATGTACGTTTTGTACGTACACCTGCTGCAATGAATAAAATGTGGGAACAAGGGGCGCGTACGTATTATACATCTGAGGCATTAGGTGTACGTAAACGTACGCATTTACCACTATTCCATGCGATTCAAGTAAACGGTCAACAAATTTTTGATCAGGCTTCTGCTGCGAAATTCTTTACTCGTTATGGCGTACCTGAGCAGAAATTTAATAGTACTTACAACTCGTTTGCTGTGACTGCAAAAGTTGCCGAGTCAAATAAACTTGCTCAACAGTACCAATTAACAGGCGTACCTGCAGTTGTCGTGAATGGTAAATATGTTGTGCAGGGTGAAGATGGTAAAGTCACTCAAGTTCTTAATTATTTAATTGAGAAAGAACGTAAAGCAAAATAAGTTGTTTAGGCTTTACTTCAAAAAAATGGGCTTCATGTGAAGCCCATTTTTATATTTAATTTATCGTTAATTATCACGAAATAATTCAATTAATTTTGCTGATTTTCATCTTCAATCTGAAAATTTAAAACATCAAAATTAGCTGTTTGAGTCGGCAGTGATAATGCCTGATTAATATATAAATTAATTAATTTTTGGCGAGAACCAATCGAACGTTGGTAATAAGTAGAATTTAAAAGCAGTGATGCACCGTAAGTCAGTGACCAGATATAAGACAAATAATCACGAATCGACATATCATAATTCAATGATTTTAAATAATTTTCAGTAATATCTTTAATTGCCAAAATACGCTGTTGGCGAATTTCATAAAGCTCTTCGAAAAGATGCTTCAACTTAGACTCTGTCATCGTCAGATTTTCTTCAAGTTGATGCAATAGAATCGTTTTCCCTGGTGCAAGTAAATGATGAAGCATGTAATGAGGAGCATATTCTTTGAAATCTGTATTATATTTTTTAGAAATTTCTAAAATTTGCTTTTCATTTTGAATAATGAGCTCAAGTAGAAGCTCATTTTTACTTCTAAAATGCTTATAAAGTGTGCCTTTAGCAATATCTAGCTCGGCCACTAACTCATCTAGAGTAATTTCCTGATTGTTTTCTAATAACAACTTTTCTGCCACGCTCAGAATTTTTTCTTTACGCATCAAAAACTGTGTATGACGATCAAGATTCATAGGTATTCCCACACCAGTTTGGCCTAACTAATAGTTTACTTCCTGTAAAAAAGAAAAAGACTTTTCTCGAAATTTTTAGCCTTTTTCTTTCTCTCTTTACGTATTACCACATAACCTGTTTTTTGTCATTTGCCGCTTCTATCGTTCCCAGTTTGCAATGCCTCTAAAGAGTAAGCGAACTTGTGTAGAAGCATTTTCAATAAAGGCTATTTGTTGCAGCTTGAGCTGTTCACCTTGATATTGTTTCGATAGGTTGAGCCACGTCATTGCCCATGTAAATGACATATTAGTCAAAATGGTAGATAAAACATTTAAGTCTTGAGGATTTTGAATATGTTTAAAATTTTCGAGTTTAGTAAGATCAGTTGTTAGATCTTCAATCAGGAATTCAATTTCTCTGGCAATTGCTGCACGAACCGTTTCTGAGCCTCCCCAACGTTCAGCAATCATAAATTGCCATTGCTTAGGGCTATGATTCACCGCCTGCACAAATAGCTCAATACTGGTTTGGGTTTTAGCAGATTTATGTTGTAAATAACTTTGACCTAATTGATGTAAAACGCTTTTTAAATGTAGGGCAACTTGGTCAACCAGTTCTTTGCCGAGTTCATCCATGTCCTGAAAATGACGGTAGAACGCTGTCGGTACTAAACCTACTTCACGTGCAACTTCACGCAAACTGATACTACTGAACGAACGCCCAGACGTGCTTAGATGCAAGGCTGCATCGAGAAGTGCCTGACGACTTTGCTGTTTTCGTTCATCCCGTATCGACATTAAAAGAACCTATTTAAACCGTGAGCCAAAGTCTAACAAAAAAGAGCAAACTTTCATAAAAAAAATAGTGAACAAGTGTTGACTGAGTGAACAGTTATAAATATAGTGTACATATGTTCACTATACGAACATGTGTTCACTCAAATAAATAGCCAGATACAAAAGAGGAACGTATGAACGCAACACTTAGTTATCAGCCACATTGGGTTCGAGAAGATTTCGTTGATTTTGTCTTGCAGAAAATTAACGTGACTTGGGCGTGGAAAAGGGTACTTGCAGAAGTTACTGCAGTTCAGCCACTGCATACCGATATGGTGCTCATTAGACTTAAACCGAATCGTAATTTTAATTTCGATCAGGTCCGCGCAGGTCAAAGTATTTTGCTGACTTTGCTTATCGATGGCGTTTACCAACAACGTAGTTACTCGATTATTGAAGTGACAACGCAAGGTGAAATTGCTTTAGGCATTAAAGTACAAGGTTTGGTGTCTCGTGCAGCTCAACTATTACATGTGGGCGAGTGTGTTGAGATTTCACAGCCACAAGGTGATTTTATTTTGCACCAAGGTCAGCATCCTGCAATTTTGATTGCGTCAGGAAGCGGTATAACTGCAATTTATTCACTCTTGCAGCAAGCTTTGAAACAGCAGCTTGAACAAATTCATGTCATTTATTTTAATCGTGCGGAAATTTTTCATGCTGAATTAAAAGCTTTGGCAGAGCAGTACCCACAGCTTCAATATCATTTTTTTAATACCACCGAGCAAAAGCAGCATTTAACTGAAAGCTTACTGCAAAAGCTGGTTCCAGATTTTGAGCAGACAGCAACTTATGTTTGTGGTCATCATGGCATGATGCAGAAAGCCAATGAAATTTATGCACAAAAAGGTGCTCAGTCGCAGCTTCATCAAGAGTATTTTCAGCCACTTCAAGTGACTGGTACACATGCAGCACAGCCTGTTATTTTCCGCCGTGCTCAACACGAGTTTTTAGCTGAAACAAATTTACTGAGCAGTGCAGAGCAAGCTGGTTTACGCCCACAACATGGTTGCCGTATGGGTGTCTGCAATAAATGCAGCTGTACCAAGGTAAGCGGAGTTACTCAAAACCTATTAACTGGTGAAATTGAAGATCAACCGAACCGCCCAATTAAACTATGCGTGAGCCAGGCATTAAGCCCAGTCACAATTGATCTATAAAAAGAATTAAAGAGGATTAACCCTATGAATATGGCATTAGAACTTTCTACTGTTTCTAAATCTGCTCATTTAACACCTGAACAGACTGAAGAGTTTGGTCGCCGTGTTGAGCAGATTCGCCAAGACGTGATGCAAAGCCTTGGTGAACAAGACGCGAAATATATCTACAAAGTGCGTAATTTTGTTCGCTACACCGAAATCGCTTCACGTGGTATGTTGATGTTTGGTGGTTGGATTCCGCCAGTCTGGCTACTAGGCACAGGCTTATTAGGTATTTCTAAAATTGTAGAAAATATGGAACTTGGTCATAACGTCATGCACGGTCAGTTTGACTGGTTAAATGAACCAAGCCTGAACGGTAATACTTACGATTGGGATACCATTGCCTCTGGTGATGACTGGCGTGAAACACATAACTATGTGCACCACACCTATACCAATATTGTCGGTAAAGACCATGATGTCGGTTATGGTCTTTTGCGAGTAAGTGATCAACAGAAGTGGGAACCTCGCCACCTGTTTAATATTCCACTTGGTCTACAGTTAATGTTTTTCTTTGAGTGGTATGTAGGCGTGCAAAACTTACATCTTGAAGATGCATTAGTTTATAAAACCAAGAGCTGGAAACAGGTGTGGAAAGATTCGGCTAAAGTCCGTAAAAAAGCCACACGCCAAGTCTTAAAAGACTATGTGTTTTTCCCTGTGATCTCTGGTCCTATGTTTTTACCGGTTTTTGCAGGAAATGTAGTTGCGAATATTATTCGTAACTTGTGGTCATCTGCGGTGATTTTTAATGGTCACTTTACTGAAGATGCAGAAACGTTTGAGCCTGATAATACAGACACTGAAACTAAGGCAGAGTGGTACTTACGCCAGATTCGTGGTTCAAGTAATTTTAGTGGTACAGAATGGCTGCATTTTATGAGTGGTAACTTAAGCCATCAGATTGAGCATCATTTATTTCCAGATATGCCAGCTAATCGTTATAAAGAAGTAGCCCCGAAAATTAAGGCACTTTGCGCTGAATATGGTATTAACTATAACGAAGCGAACTTTATGCGTCAGTTCTGGAGTGTATGGGTACGTTTAGCGAAATGTTCACTGCCAAACCATACCACTGGAAAAGTGATGCAGACATTGGAAAAGTTAAAGGCAAAATTTAAATTTGCATAATCTCAGTTAATCCCAAATAGCTCCTTTTTAGGGGCTATTTTTATTTTTGAGTTATGAAACTTGCAGACTTACATTTGAAAGTAGGGAATAAACTCAACCTGTCAAAATCCTTTGCTATACTATGCCCAAGTTTGTATTTAAGAGAAATTAGGAAGGATTATGCGTATTGACCAACGTGCATTAGACCAATTACGTGAAGTGAAAATTACACGAAACTACACCCGTTATGCTGAAGGTTCTGTGCTGGTCGAATTTGGTCACACCAAAGTCCTCTGTACTGCAAGCATTGATAACTCAGTGCCACGCTTTTTAAAAGGCCAAGGCCAAGGCTGGGTAACGGCAGAATATGGCATGTTACCGCGTTCAACACATTCACGTTGTGATCGTGAAGCGGCTCGTGGTAAACAAACTGGTCGTACTCAAGAAATCCAACGTTTGATTGGCCGTAGCTTACGTGCAATGGTTGATTTGAAAAAGCTTGGTGAAAACACGATTACCATCGACTGTGACGTGATTCAGGCTGATGGTGGTACGCGTACTGCTTCAATCACTGGTGCTGCTGTAGCATTAGTTGATGCGATGAATGTTTTATTGTCTCAAAAGAAAATTAAGCATGATCCGCTTAAAGGGTTGGTTGCTGCGATTTCTGTCGGTATGTATCAAGACGAAGTGTTGCTTGACCTTTGCTATGAAGAAGACTCGAACTGTCAAACTGACTTAAATGTAGTAATGACACAAGCTGGCGAGTTTATTGAAATTCAAGGTACTGCCGAAGACAAACCGTTTACCCGCGCTCAAAGCAATGCCATGTTAGAAATGGCTGAAAAAGGGATTGCCGAGCTCATTAAAAAGCAACAAGAAGCTTTAGGCTGGTAATTTTACGCTTTCTGAAAAACGCATCTTCGGATGCGTTTTTTTATGCCTTCATCAAATCGACATAAAAACATCACTTGCCTGTCACTTTAAGGCTTTATTAGTAGTTCGCATTTAAACCGTTTGGAAAAAACCAATGCGAAAACTTTCACTTTTATTAATTACTTCTTTAGCACTCATGCTCAGTGCTTGTAACGATGATAATGACTCAGATAATTCATCGCCAACAACACCGCCCACCAGTAATTGCAAAATGCACTGTGCACCATAATAAGAACTCAGGATAGAACTAATGAATCGTCGCGAATTTCTTTTAAATTCTACAAAAACCATGTTTGGGACAGCTGCTTTAGCGAGTTTCCCGCTGAGTATTCAAAAAGCCTTAGCTATTGATGCCAAAGTTGAAAGTGGAACTATTCAAGATGTTAAACACATCGTGATTTTGACTCAGGAAAACCGTTCTTTCGATAATTATTTCGGAACATTAAAAGGTGTACGTGGTTTTGGTGATCGGTTTACGATTCCAATGACGGAAAGCCGAAAGGTTTGGGAACAATATGATGCGAATAAAAAGAAGGTATTGCCTTACCATTTAGATAGTCGTTTAGGAAATGCTCAGCGTGTTTCAGGTACACCTCACTCATGGTCTGATGGTCAAGCAGCTTGGGACAATGGCCGTATGAGTGATTGGGTCGCTTATAAAAAACCACAGTCGATGGGCTACTATAAAAAACAAGAAGTCGAATATCAGTTTGCTTTAGCGAATGCTTTTACCATTTGTGATGCTTACCACTGTGCTATGCATGCTGGGACCAACCCAAACCGTAAGTTTATTTGGACTGGAACGAATGGTCCTACAGGTGCAGGTGTTGCGAGTGTTGTAAATGAATTTGATGGGATTGGGGCATCAACAGAAGGTTATGAGTGGACGACGTATCCTGAGCGCTTACAGCAAGCTGGCGTGACATGGAAAGTTTATCAAAATATGCCAGATAACTTTACCGATAACCCTTTAGCTGGTTTCAAACAGTATCGCCGTGCAAATGAGCAATCTGGTCAACCTGTTAGTAACGACACACTAACGTGTCCAGCATACGATGAAAAGATTGATGCGACTCAACCACTTTACAAAGGTATTGCCAATACCATGCCGGACGGTGGTTTTTTAGGAACTTTTAAAGCTGATATCGCACAAGGTAAATTACCGCAGGTGAGTTGGTTGGTCGCTCCTGCAACTTACAGTGAACATCCGGGGCCATCTAGTCCTGTACAAGGTGCCTGGTATATTCAAGAAGTATTAAATGCATTAACTGAAAACCCTGAGCTGTGGAGCCAAACTGTTTTATTGGTGAACTTCGATGAAAATGACGGTTTCTTTGACCATATTCCCTCACCAAGTGCACCTTCTAAAGATGTAAACGGTGTTGTATATGGAAAAACGACTTTAAACGATCAGCAAGTATCTTATGAGTACTTTAACCATCCAGCAGTAGCGACTTCAAAATCTCAACCTAAGCCAGATGGTCGAGTGTATGGACCAGGTGTACGCGTTCCAATGTATGTGATTTCGCCGTGGAGCCGTGGAGGATGGGTAAATTCTCAAGTCTTTGACCATACCTCTATTTTACAGTTCTTGGAAAAACGCTTTGGTGTGCAAGAACCTAACATTAGCCCTTACCGCCGTGCTGTATGTGGTGATTTAACGACGGCATTTAATTTTAAAACACCGAATGTTCTGCCTGTTGCTGAACTCGATGGGAAGAAAACCAAAGCCGAAGCCGATGCGATTCGTGTTGCTCAAGCTTTATTGCCACAAGTTCCTGTTCCGAGCCAGCAGCAATTTCCTCAGCAGGAAATGGGAATTAGGCCATCACGTGCTTTGCCATATATTTTGCACACCAGTGCCAAAGTCGATACCACTCAAAAAACGATTAAGCTGATGTTCTCTAATACAGGTAAACAGGCAGCCGTTTTCCATGTCTATAACCGATTTGATCTTACGGCAATTCCACGTCGTTATATGGTTGAGGCAGGTAAACAGCTCGATGATGTATGGAATGCTACAAATGGGCAGTACGATTTGTGGGTACTCGGACCAAATGGTTTCCACCGTGCGTTTAAAGGTAATTTGAGTCAAGCTAACCAGACTCAAGCATTACCGGAAATTAGAGTATGTGTGGAAGAGTGTGATGCGAATTTGTATTTAAAAGTGCGTCATGATGGTAATAAGTCAGTCAAGCTCAACGTCAAAGCAAATGCTTATCTTCCAAACAAGACATGGACGATTGAAACCAATAGTTCTGAAAAAGAACTGGTTTGGGATATGTCTGAATTTGGTGGTTGGTATGACTTCACTGTGACTTTAGCTGATGATGCTACGTTTAGTCGTCGTTTTGCAGGACGTATTGAAACTCAAGAAGATTCAATTTCTGATCCTTATATGGGTTATCTAGAGTCTTAGGTTGGTAAGTTATTTCCCTTAATGTAGGTATCGAAATTTATTCCTCATTAACTGGTGCTAAAAGTCATCTGCAACCTGTCTATAATCTATAAGGATCTTATTTTTGCAACAAAATAGGATAGAGGATGAAAGTGGGCAGGTTTTGCAGATGACAATGCCTTTGCTTACTTTGGGCAAAACCAAAGTAACAGAATGGGCTGTTGGCAAAAAATTCTAAGCGATAAGACTCTTTCGCGTAGGAAAAGATATATCCATGTCACGATAGTAAATAAAGGGAGTTATGCTGTTGATATAAAATATTATGTGGAAATATGCTGTCGTATAGATGAATAATAAAAATAAAGGCTTACCTTTTGTAACAGAATCTCCTAAGCCTGGTCATATTTATCTTTTACCTTGAAACCCTGAATTTTTTAAAGTAATGGGGAAAATTTATGCTACAAGGTTTTATTGTATTACTAGCAGTAGTTACATTTGTTTTAATGGCTGCTGACCCACGTGATGGTGGGGCACAAGCGACTCAGTCAGCGTGGCAAAAAACACAAGCGGCAGACATGACCAAGTCGCAAAAAAACACTAATAATGACGCAGATTTTATCTAAGCATTAAAACGCATAGATAAATCAACAGCTCTAACGTCTTTGGTTAGGACGCCCATAGAAATATAGTCAACGCCAGTAGTGGCTACTTCACGCAAGTTTTCAATAGTGATATTGCCAGATGCTTCGAGTTTACAGCGACCCGCCACGTGTTTTACGGCATCAATCATTTGCTGTTGACTGAAGTTATCGAGCATGACAATGTCAGCACCAGCTTCAAGTGCTTGATTTAGCTCATCCCAAGTTTCAACTTCGACTTCAACAGGTTTGCCTGGTGCAATTTGATGTGCTTTGGTGATTGCTTGAGCAATACCACCCGCTGCCATAATATGGTTTTCTTTAATTAAGAACGCATCAAATAAACCAAGACGATGGTTTTGTCCGCCGCCAATAGCCACAGCATATTTTTGTGCAATACGTAAGCCCGGTAGGGTTTTACGTGTATCGAGAAGTTTTGTATTTAAACCTTCAAGATGCTGAACATATTCAGCAGTTTTTGTAGCAACAGCAGATAAAGTTTGAATAAAGTTTAAAGCAGGGCGCTCTACAGTCAGTAAGCTACGTGCAGAACCTGCAAGCTTTAAAAAGGCTTCGTTTGCAGCAACACGTTCACCTTCTTGTTTTAACCAAATCACCTGTACAGTGTTGTCATAAGCTGAGATGAGCGCATTAACCCACGGTTGGCCAGCTAAGACCATATCTTCGCGGCTAATAATGGTTGCAGTTGCCTGTTCATCTTCAGGTGTGAGCATAGCGGTAATGTCACCGTCCCCAATATCTTCTTGTAATGCTTGTTGAATATTGATTTGAATTGATTGTTCAAGCAAAGACTGAGGTATGCTCATACGGTTTCCATTTTGTCGATGACCCTAAAACTTGCGATATATTAGCACCGTCGACCTGAAAAATAAGCTATTTTATGAGATTAATCGCGATAAACAATCGCATTTACTACTTTGAAAAGCACATAACTGTTTTAAACTAAAACAATTGGCAAGCAATTTATTGGCGTCTCAATGAAGCAAATCACAGCGTATGAAGTTATAGATGGACAATTAAAAGGGGCGAGACAAATCCCTTCTCCAAATTTTAACCAGCGTCCGACTGGCACCGAAATTCAAATGATTGTGGTTCATAATATTAGTTTGCCACCGTCTCAATTTGGAGGTGGCTATATTGAGCAGTTTTTTCAAAACAAGTTAGATTGGTCAGTTCATCCTTATTTTCAGACTATTGAAGGCATGCAGGTTTCTACACATCTGTTAATTTTACGAACAGGTGAAGTCCTACAGTTTGTTAACTTTAATGAGAGAGCATGGCATGCAGGGCGTTCAAATTATTTAGCCAAAGTAGAATGCAATGATTATTCAATTGGTATAGAACTTGAAGGAAGTGATGATTTACCTTTTGAAGACGTACAATATGAAGTGCTAACTGACGTTGTTACCGCTATCCGTCAGGCTTATCCTGAAATTAAAAACCATATTGCAGGGCATTCAGACATTGCACCAGGCCGAAAAACCGATCCGGGGCCTTATTTTAAATGGCAACACTTTAGACAACTGTTAGCACAGAAAAAAACTTGAGTTCATTCATCATTTCACAACGAAAAGATTTTCTAGTTTCATTACAATAGCGTCTTTCGAATATAGCTGTAGGTGAGTGCGATGGCATTGTGGCGATCGACTTTTATTGTCAGTGCAATGACGATGTTGTCACGAGTGTTAGGGCTCGTGCGTGACGTCGTATTGCTCAACGTGTTTGGTGCAGGTAAAGATTTTGATACCTTCGTCGTCGCTTTTCGTATTCCCAACTTCTTTCGACGACTATTTGCTGAAGGCGCCTTTTCTCAGGCCTTTATCCCAGTCTTAACTGAATATAAAACGGGTCGAGCACACGCTGAAGTACAGATCTTAATTAGTCGGGTATTTGGCTGTTTGCTAACAGTTATGACCTTACTCACTTTTGTGGCTATGGTTTTAGCACCTGCAATCATCTATATGTACGCACCGGGCTTCCACAGTGATCCAGAAAAGTTCGATTTAGCCGTCAGCATGTTCCGTTTGACTATTCCATATCTAATGTTTATGTCGCTCACGGCTTTTGCTAGCAGCATCTTAAATAGTTATGGCTCCTTTGCCTCACCAGCTTTTTCACCAGTTTTGTTAAATGTAGCGATGATCGCAGGAGCGTGGTGGCTTACGCCGTATATGGCTGAGCCAATCAAAGCATTAGGCTGGTCAGTTGTTGCGGCTGGGGTATTACAGTTAGCGATACAAATTCCTGAATTGTGGCGTAAAAACCTACTGATTCCACCTAAAGTTGATTTTAAACATGAGGGTGTAGAGCGTATTTTAAAATTAATGCTTCCAGCATTATTTGGTGTATCGGTGACTCAGATTAACCTATTGCTAAATACGATTTGGGCATCTTTCATGCAAGATGGTTCAGTGTCTTGGCTCTATAGTGCCGAACGCATGACTGAGCTACCTTTAGGTTTAATTGGTGTTGCGATTGGTACAGTAATTTTGCCTTCGCTTTCTGCCCGTCATGCAGAGCAGGATCAAGCAAAGTTCCGCGGTATGATCGACTGGGCTGCAAAAGTCATTGTATTGGTAGGATTGCCTGCAAGTATTGCTTTATTTATGCTTTCAACACCGATTATTCAAGCATTATTCCAGCGTGGTGAGTTTGATCTACGTGATACACAAATGACAGCTCTAGCATTGCAATGTATGAGTGCTGGTGTAATTTCTTTCATGCTTATTAAAGTATTTGCACCCGGTTTCTATGCACAACAAGACACAAAAACACCAGTGCGTGTAGGCTTAATGTCAGTTGCAGCTAATGCGATTTTAAACGTTGTATTTATTGGTTTCTTTAAGCTTATTGATTGGCATGCAGAACATATGGCACTTGCACTAGCATCTTCAGGTTCAGCGTTAGTAAATGCCGGTTTACTCTACTTCTATTTGCATAAGCGTAATATTTTCCGATTTGGTCCGCATTGGAAGAAATTAGGACTTCAATATGGTTTAGCAAACCTCGCTATGATTGCAGCGCTTTGGTTTGGGCTCAATTGGTATAACGGAGAGCTTTCACAGTGGTTACGTGTTGCCGAAGTCGTAGGGCTATGCGTAGTTGGGATAATTGCTTACCTGATCGGTTTAATCCTTACGGGTTTTCGACCTAGAGATTTAAAACACTAAAAATAAAAAAAGCGATCTTAAATGATCGCTTTTTTTATAATAATACATTTATTTTTGCAAAACTTGTAGCAATTCGATATCGAAAATTAAAGTGCTATTTGGACCAATCGTGTCACCTGCACCGACTTCACCGTAAGCGAGATTTGCAGGGATAAAGAAACGAGTTTTACCGCCTTCTTTCATGGTTTGTAGACCTTCAGTCCAGCCTGCAATCACTTGGCTAAGCTGAAATTCAACTGGATGATTACGTGCGATTGAGCTGTCAAATACAGTTCCGTCGAGTAAACGACCTTCATAATTCACTTTAACACGTGATACAGCTTTCGGTTTTTTACCTGTACCTTCTTTTAATACTTGGTACTGGAGACCTGATTTAGTCGTGATTACACCCGATTTTTTTGCATTATCAGCAAGAAATGCAGCACCTGCTTGAGCATTTTGTTGACCTACTTTTTGAAATTCAACAAGCTGCTTAGCTTCTAAAGTTTTTTTATAATCATTAATCGCTTTCGACATTTCTTCGTCAGTTAAGCGTGCGGTTTTGTTCTGAGCACCTTCTTGTAAACCCTGATAAAAAATATCAAGATTTAGATCTGTTAAAGCATCAGTATTATTACGGCCCATTAAATAGCCATAGCTATAGCTAAATTGTTCTTTCGCCGGGCTTTTATTTGTAATAGGTGCAGCAGCAAAAACAGATAAACTTATCGTTGATGTTGCAATAATTAAACCAATTTTTTTCATGCCGTTTTCCAAAAAAAAGGAGAGTACTGTTTTACTCTCCTGAATGTTTTTATTTCACTGAAATGAGTTCTACATCAAAAATCAGCGTACTGTTTGCTGGAATACCAGGAAGTTCCTGAGGGCCATAAGCAAGATTAGATGGAATGAAGAACGTCGCTTTACCACCTTCTTTCATGAGCTGAAGTCCTTCAGTCCAGCCTGGAATAACCTGATTGAGAGGAAACTCAACAGGCTCACCGCGCTTATACGAACTATCAAATACTTGACCATTAATTAATCGGCCTTCGTAATGTACTTTAACCATAGACTGCGCAGTTGGTTGTTTACCTGTGCCTTCTTTAGTAATGATGTATTGCAAACCAGACGCTGTAGTTTTTACACCAGCTTTTGTTTTATTTTCTGCAAGGAATTGAACATCTGCAGATTCAGACGCTGCACCAGCGGCTTGCTGTGGTTTATCTTGTTGTTGCATTTTTTGCTGCAATTCTTTTTCATAAGCAGCAACAGCAGCTTTTAACTCTTCTTGAGTATAAGCACTTGGTTGCTTATTACGAGCATCATGAATCCCTTTCACAAATGATTTTGTGTCAAGTTCAGGTGGAGTTTGCTGAGCAACTTCGTACCCAAGAACATAACTGATTTTTTCAATTGGAGAGGCATTTTTATTTGCTTTGCTTCCGACTTCTGTGGCCGGATGTTGGCTTGCATAATAAACTGGTACAAGTGCAGCACCGCCTAAAACTACAGCGACAGCAATGGGTAAGGCTTTACTCATAAAAGGTTCCAAAAATAATCATTTGAGTCTAAAAAAGCTGCTTTTGATCTTAGCATGCTTAAGCATAGATTGTTTAAGAAAAAAAACGAGTGGTTTTTTATATATTTTAGTTAGTTTTAGTTGGAATAAACTTAAAAAATCTTAAATAAAAAAACCGGATCATTTGATCCGGTTCTCTTATCATTTTACGATTAATCTTCTTTTTGTGCTTTATAAGCATAGGCATAGTTATAGCCATAACCATAACCATAACCCGCGCTCGCACGTTGAATATCGTTAAGGATAAAGCCGTTGACTTTAACACCTGCTTGTTCAAAGCGATTAAGCGTTAATTCAAGTTCTTTCATTTGCGACTTAGCATAACGCGCAACAATTAAGTTCACACCAGTATATTGTGAAATAATAATACCATCGGTTACTGCAAGCACTGGTGGAGTATCGATAATGATGTGGTCATATTGACTTTGTAGCTGTTCAAGTAACTCTTTAAATTGATTAGAACTTAAAATCTCTGAAGGATTTGTTGGGCTTTTACCACGAGTAATCACATCAAGGTTAACAACTTGAGTTTTGTGTAATACTTTTTGTAGATTAGCTTGTCCTCTTAACAATTCAGAAAGACCTGGTTTTACATCAACATCGAAGTATTTATGCATATAACCACGGCGCATATCGGCATCAATGAGTAGTACTCGTTTGTCACCTTGCGCAAAAATTGTTGCAAGGTTGGTCGATATAAATGATTTACCTACTTCTGGAGAAGGTCCTGCAATCATAATGATATTATTTTTTGCATTTGCTAATGCAAAGTGAATCGCGGTACGGATACTACGTAAGCTCTCAATTGCGATGTCATCACCATTTTTAACTGCAAGGATAGGAATACTCTTCTTCTTCTTTAAAATCTTGATGCGGCTTTCTTGAATTGGAGAACGAGGTACGGTTGCATAAACTGGTAAATCCAATTCATTTTCAATTTGACCCGAATCTTTAATACCTGTACGTAGCATATTACGCAATAGAGCAATCAAAGTTCCAATAAAACCACCCACAAATAAAGATAAAATAAGAACTAACAGCTTTCTAGGTTTAATTGGCTTAACTGGTTCGACTGCAGTGTCAACAACACGTACGTTACCTATTTCACCTGCTTTGGCGATACGAAGTTGTTGGTACGAGTTGAGAAGCGCTGTGTAGAGCTGAGTTTTCACTTCTACTTCACGATACAATTGTAAATATTGGCGCTGTACATCAGGTAATTGTTTTAAGGTGCTATTAAGTTCGCCAATTTGTTTATTAATGGCAGCTAGCTGTCCATTAATTTCCCGCATTGCTGGGTGCTCAGCCGTATATTTTGCAGCCATTTCAGCTTGCTTTTGTTCAAGTTCAGCTTTTTTAGTTTCTAAAGTAATGCTTTGAGTTAAATACAGCTCAGATTCTTTTGTGACATCAACTGTGTTGTATTGTTGACGGAACTTATTAAATTGACGTTCTGCATCATCCAGTTGTTTTTTAAGGTCTGGTAATTGTTCATCCAAAAACTTTAAAGTTTGAGCAGACTCAGCCGAACGGCGTTCAATATTTTGTGCACTATAAGTTGCTAAAATTGCATTTAAAACTTTAGTAATATGTTCTTTATCTTGGCCTTGATAATTTAGACCTAAAACACCTGTAAGTTTGCCACGTTCTGCGACAGAATAATTTACGCTAAGTGCATTTACAGCAGCAGGTAAGGACAAATTAGTAATATTATAGGTCGCATCGAGTTGATCTTTGGTAAAAATTGCAACCTTCCAGAGTCCATGTGGCCCAGTAACATGGTTAGCCCGGTTCAACGGAACTGTTAATATTACCTCTTCAGTTTCTGGGTCAGTTAAAGTTAAAGATTGTTTATCAAAATTAAGAAGTAAGTTTTTGTCTAGATAATAATTCGGAACTTCAAATTCACGCACTTCAAAACTTTTAAGGTCATCTTGAAATAAAACCGATTTTTTTGTGTACTCGGTTTTATATTCCGTGTCGCTTAATAATCGGTGAGTGAGCGTATCTTCTGTACTGGAAACTTGTATATTCAGATGTAGCTCTTTAATTACAGAGCCCAAAACCAGACGTGATTTTAAAATTTCAATTTCTGCTTGAGCAGGCGATTTTTGCTCAATCATTTGTGACAAATCGCCTAAAAGTGCTGCAGAGGCCCCTTTACTATCTTCCACCTGAACCAAAGCATCAACCGAATAGGTATCTGGTGTTACACGTAAATAGAGCAGGGCGCATACAAGGCTCAAAATAATACAGAGCGCGATCAGCTTCCATTGAGCAATGAGTGAAAAAAACAATTCTTTTAAATCAATTGTATCTTCAATGTTTGTATTTTGGTTCATAAGCTTAAAATCTTGGCGTTAAATATAAGGTTTCCAGTCAGCAACACATTGCTGTATGAGTTGGCAGGTTTCATCAAAAACAGCTTGATCGTGCTGATATGGGTCTGGCACGTTTTTGTTTTGCCAATGCCCTAAGCGGTAGGTTTTACCTTTTGCAAAGGGCCAAGCTTGCTCAATATGCTTTTGCTGGTTGTTACTCATGACCAAAATAAGGTCGGCTTTTTTAATATGTTCAGCGCTAAGCTTACGTGCCACATGTGGTTGCATGTCGATACCTAAGCGCTGCATACAAAGTTGTGCTTTATTGTCTGCCTTATGCCCCACGAGCCCTGAAATGCCAGCAGACTCAATATTTAATTGGGGATATTTCTGTTTTAAAAAATATTCTGCCATAGGGCTACGGCAGATATTTCCAATGCAAACAACCAAAATATTTTTAATTTGCATAATATTATTGGCCCAAGCGGTCTATATTATATAAAGCATTTGAGAATGGAATAATCTGGTTAATCACACGCTGCCAGCGAGTTAAGCCAGTCGCATCAACATAGACAATATCATTACTACGTAGTCTAAACTGATTGGCTAAACCAAAGTCACCAATACTCATTAAATTTAAATGATAAATTTCTGTTGTGTGATCATTTGGGTTTGTACGTACCACATAAATACGACTGGCACTTGCCGAGTTCGGGTTAATCCCTAAACTTTCACCTAAAGCATCGGTTAAGGTCATGCCCTGATCGCGCATAGGTAACGCTTGGTTTTTACCTGACTCACCCATGACATAGATTTTCTGGTTTTCGCGTGTGCTCACATAAATCGTGTCATTGGGTTGAATCAAGAGTTTATGTAATGAATAGCCAGCTTTTTCTAAATCAATTGTGTTTAGGTTGTATGTTTGACCATTACGAATCAGTTGAATATAAGTGTTATCACCTGTAGTGGTGACACCACCCGCCATACCAAGAGCTGAATAGACACTTACTGGTTGATCACTTAAATAAAACTGACCACCTTTAGTGACACTGCCTTGCACAGAGAAGCGTTGACCCTCATAAGACAATACGCGAACTATCACATCAGGGTTTTTTAAGAAGCGAGAAAGTTGACTACGAAGTTCACGGTTGACTTGAGCGAGTGACTTACCAGCAGCTTTATAACGCCCCACTAGAGGAAATTGGATGTAACCGTTTTGATCAATTGGATAGCCATTGGCTTGAATTGATTGCTCATTACTAATGTTATTTACAGGTGGGGGAATTTCAGGATAAGCCCAAAGTTGAATAGAAAGAACGTCTCCAGGGCTTAGGCGGTAAATAGACTGCTGATTTTTAAATAATTTTGAATAATCACGTTGGTAATCAATTTGAGCGGGCTGGATGGCTGGTAGTGTTTCTTGAGAAATTTTAACAACATTAACCGTAGTTCCAAGGTCGGTTCTATAAACACCTTCATTTGGAATATCGTAAGTTTGTAAACCTGAAGTGACTGCACAGCTAGCGGCACTCAAACTTAAGGCAAGAACAGAAAAAAACTGGCAATACTTCACACGCAACCCTTTGTGTATTTATCTTTAATTGATATTGGCTACTGCTTAGTGACAAGTGTCTATTAAACGCAGGCTGAAATGATTCTAGCTGAAAAGGAATGAAAAAACACCGAAAAAATCACAGGGCTTTGTATGTTTAGTTTATCTGGGGCGGGCTTTTAAGCAGTAGTCACAGTGCAGAAATATTAAAATTGTATAATTTTGGCTAAGAGGGAAAAGGTTGTTTATAAATGTTGTAAACACATTTATACAATTGGCATACGGCGGTAAATGAAAATCTGATATAGTACGCAGCACAGTTAGTGCCAAAAGCATGATTTATTAGATATAAACTCTAAGGAAAAGGCTCGTTTGTATGCAAATTGCCAATTTAAAAATAGCAATTATTGGGTTAGGCTATGTTGGCCTGCCGTTGGCAGTTGAGTTTGGGAAAAAAGTATCTGTTGTCGGTTTTGATATCTATCAAAAACGTATAGATGAGCTTAAGAGTGGTCAAGATCATACCTTAGAAGTCTCTTCAGAGGAGCTGAAGCAAGCAGTTCAATTGACTTATAGTGCTGACCTTAATGATTTAAAAGGTTGTAATTTTTTTATTGTGACTGTTCCAACACCAATTGATGACTTTAAACAACCAGATTTAACACCTTTAATTAAAGCATCGACCAGTATTGGTCAGGTGCTTAAAAAGGGTGACATAGTCGTATATGAATCTACTGTGTATCCGGGTGCAACAGAAGAAGTATGTATTCCTGTTTTAGAAAAAGTTTCAGGTTTAAAATTTAACCAAGACTTTTTTTCAGGTTATAGTCCCGAGCGTATCAATCCTGGTGACAAACAGCACCGTGTAACTAATATTTTAAAAATCACCTCAGGTTCAACCCCTGAAGTGGCGGATTATGTTGATGACGTTTATAACTTGATTATTGAAGCGGGGACACATAAAGCACCTAGTATTAAGGTGGCAGAAGCTGCTAAGGTCATTGAAAACACCCAGCGTGATGTAAATATTGCTCTGATTAATGAATTAGCGCTTATTTTTAATAAATTAAATATCGATACGGAAGATGTGCTCAAGGCGGCAGGTACGAAGTGGAACTTTTTACCTTATCGTCCAGGATTAGTCGGTGGGCACTGTATTGGTGTAGATCCATATTATCTGACCCATAAAGCTCAATCGATTGGGTTACATCCAGAAATTATTTTGGCTGCCCGTCGTTTAAATGATCGTATGGGTGAATATGTAGCAACTCAGCTCATTAAAGAAATGGTGAAGCAACGTATCCAAGTTGTTGGGGCACGCATTTTGGTGATGGGGCTTAGCTTTAAAGAAAACTGTCCAGATATCCGTAATACAAAAATTGTCGACTTTATTAAAGCCCTTAAAGAGTATGATTTAGACTTAGACATCTATGACCCTTGGGTAGATGATACAGAAGTACAACACGAATATGGTTTAGGACCAATTAAAGAACTGCAACAAGGCTTGTATGATGCGATCGTTATTGCTGTAGCACATAACCAATTTAAATCTATGAGTGTGGAAGAGTTTCATGCTTTAGGTAAAGAGAAGCACGTGCTATATGATTTGAAATATGTTTTAGATAAAGGTAAGAGTAATATTCGGTTGTGACGGGCATTTGGCACACAATAACAGATAAAATATTATTTTCTATCAAAAAGCAGTGGCATTTCTGAAAATACATACTGAGAGGATGTCTAATAATGTCACAAATAAAAAGGATGTGGCTAGTTATTGAAGTAGTTCTAGATTTAAATTATTCCTTCGAGTAAATCCGTATTTAATAATATAATTGGTGAAACATCTGTATGAAAACCCCGATTTATGTAACACAACCAGTTTTGCCAGAATTGGATGATTTTATTCCGTATTTAAAAGAAATATGGGACAACAAGATATTAACAAATGGTGGTCCAGTTCATCAGCGCCTTGAGCAAGAGCTGAGTAAGTTTTTAGGTGTAGAATATGTTTCATTGTTTAATAATGGAACTATTGCTTTAATGGCAGCAATTCAAAGTTTGGGATTGCCTAAAGGTGGTGAGATTATTACTACGCCTTATAGCTTTGTTGCAACAGCACATTCTATTGTATGGAATAACTATACCCCTGTATTTGTTGATATTAATCCGATAACATCAAATTTAGACCCTAAAAACGTAGAGCGAGCTATTACTGAAAAAACGGCAGCAATTTTACCAGTTCATTGTTATGGTATTCCATGTGATGTATATGGTTTACAAGCGATTGCAGAAAAGTATCAATTAAAACTCATTTACGATGCTGCTCATGCTTTTGGTGTTAAAGCACATGGTAAAAGTGTGTTGAGTTATGGTGACTTAAGTGTCGTTAGTTTCCATGCAACAAAAGTGTTTAATACCTTTGAAGGTGGTGCCATTATTTGTCATGACTTAGAAACTAAAGTAAAAATTGATCAGCTAAAAAACTTTGGTATTGTCAATGAAACAGTAGTTGATAGTGTTGGACTGAATGGGAAGTTAAGTGAAATTCATTCTGCTTTAGGTTTGTTACAGTTAAAATCATTAAAAGAAACATTGACCGCTAGAAAAACAGTATATGAGCTATACCGATCTTTATTGGATGGTGTAGAGGGAATTAAATGTTTAGAGAGACCATCGGTTGATGAAGATAACTATGCATATTTTCCGATTATTGTAGAAGATGGTTTTGCTCTAGATAGAGATGCACTTTGTGAAAAATTAAAAGAGAATAATATCTATGCTCGAAAATATTTTTATCCGTTGATTAGTGAGTTTCCAGTTTATCAGGCTTATTACGCAGAAACACCAATCGCAAAAGAGTTATCTGATAAGGTTTTATGTTTGCCTATGTACCCGCATCTTCAACCTGAGGTTTGTGAGTATATTGCTAATGTAATAAAAAGCATAAAATAAGGTTCAATATGAAAGAGATTGTGATTATTGGTGCTGGTGGTCATGGAAAAGAGGTTGCATGGTTAGCAAAAAGATGTGGCCGCCTAGTTAAAGGGTTTTTAGATAATACTCCTGAAAAGCAAGGTACTTTAATTTCTAATCTCCCAGTGTTAGGTTTTTTAGATACTTGTCAGCAATATAGTGACTGTGAATTTATTATTGCAATTGGTTCACCAAGAGCAAGGAAAAAGATCTTAGAAACATATTTCACTAATACAGGCTTTTTTTTTGCAACATTAATCGATCCTACAGCTATTGTTGGTGATAATATTAATATTCAAGAAGGCGTGATGATTTGTGCTGGGAGTATATTAACTGTTGATGTGCAAGTAGGGCGGCATTGTATAGTGAATACGAATGCTGTTCTATCGCATGGGGTAACCTTAGGTGACTTTGTGACAATAGCACCAAATACTTCAATTTCTGGTGATGTGACTATTGGTAACATGGTTGAAATTGGGGCAAATGCTACTGTGCGAGAAAAAATACGTATTGCAGATGGTGCAATGGTGGGGATGGGAGCTGTTGTTACTAAACATGTGCTAGATGCACAAATGATGGCTGGTAATCCTGCAAGGCTATTAAGAATAATAGAATGATCTTCAGTTATAGCTTCATAAGCACAAAATTTCGAGATAGTTAGTAATGGTTGGTATAAAAATACTTCATTTATCTTTGGATGATAAGTTTGTAGATATTGGTATACAAAGCTTTGAAAAAGTTGCACCTGAGAGTACTTCTTTATTTGTATATGGTCAGGGAGAATTAAAATTTGTAAAAAGCCCTTGTAGTGTTGTAAATAAAAAAGACCCTATTATTAATAAGGTTAATCCTAATGATTATGATCTTATAGTAGTTCATGCATTGGTCGATGTTTGGTATACATTCCTTTTGTCTGTACCTGATAACATCCCTATTGTTTGGCTAGGTTGGGGGTTCGATTATTATGATCTTATTCCTAAGCAACTTCTATTGAAGGATACGATTAAACTAGTTCCAAAAAATAGAATAAATATATTTTTTATTAAGAGGCTTTTTCATAGTTTAAAAAGAAGAGTTAGGACATTGTTGTTGCCAAAAAAAACAAAAGTAATGCAACGGATTAATTATTTTTCTCCAGTTTTAGAGTCGGAATATTATATAGTAAAAAACAATTTAAAAAATCTGTTTAATTTTCCGAAATATATCCCATTTAATTATGGGAGTTTGGAAGCTAATTACATTAAAGGGTATGAGGACAAGATTGTTCAAAACAAAGATTTATTAGTTGGTAATAGTGCAACTTATACAAACAATCATTTAGAAGCATTTAAGCTAGTCAGAAATTATGAAAAAATAAACCCAAATGGAAAAATTGTCTGCCCACTTAGTTATGGAGAGAATTCTTATCAACAAATAATAATAGAAACAGGTCGTGAAATTTTTGGTGATAAGTTTTTGCCAGTTGTTGATTATATGCCAATACAACAATATGTCGGTATTCTCATAAACTGTGGTTTTGTGATCATGAATCATGTTCGTCAGCAAGCTTTAGGTAATATCTTAATTATGCTTTATTTAGGTGCTAAAGTGTTTTTGAGAGAAGAAAATCCTGTTTATACGTTCTTAAAAAATCATGGGGCGATTCTTTTTTCTATTCAAACTTTAGAGGAGGATAAGAGTTTGCTATCCGAAGGATTGTCAGTTGAGGATATCCATATAAATAGAAAAGTACTCATGTCAATATGGTCAGAGCAAGTTGTTACGGATATGACAAAGAGCCTTATTGCTACAGCCTTGAGCTCTAAGTCATGAACATAAAAAAAATAGCTCAATTTGCTATTGGTCCTTTAGGAGCTGCGGCGCTAGGGTTTATCACATTACCTATTACGGTTTGGTATTTTACACCAGAAGATATAGGTCGGATTTCTATGCTTCAGGTGATGATCAGTTTTTGCGTACTATTATTTAGTTTAGGACTTGATCAGGCTTATGTGCGAGAGTTTCATGAGGTTGATGATACACCTGCTTTATTTAAATTTGCATTGCTTCCTGGTTTGAGTTTGCTTTTTTTGATAAGTATTGTATTTCTTATTTTTCCAACACTGATTTCTAGTCTTCTTTTTGAAGTGAAGAGTGCAGTTTTGAGCTGGTTAGTACTGGTATGTATCATTAGTTCATTTGTATCTCGCTTTTTATCTTTGATTCTTCGAATGCAAGAAAAGGGTTTAGCCTATTCAATGAGTCAGGTTTTGCCAAAACTATTATTTTTGGTAATTATTGGATTTTATATTTTATTTTACCCAAGATTTAATCTAATGGAGTTGGTGTTGGCAAATACACTATCCATTGTTTTGGTTTTAATTATTCTAACTATTAATACATACAAAGAATGGCTTATGGCATTTACATGCCAAATTAATTTTAACAAGGTCAGAGAAATGCTGATCTTTGGGATGCCTCTAATTTTAGGAAGTGTTGCATTCTGGGGGTTGACGGCAATGGATAAGATTTTTTTAAAAAAATATTCTACATATACAGAGTTAGGTATTTATTCTGTTGCTGTTAGTTTTGCCTCGGCGGCAACCATTTTGCAAAGTATTTTTTCTACAGTATGGGCACCTATCGTTTATAAATGGGTGCGTGATAATGAAAATATAGAAAAAGTTAATAAAGTTACAGAATATATTCTGTTGGCAGTCATTTTTATGTTTTCTGCTGCTGGCATGTTGTCTTGGATACTTGATTATATTTTACCAAAACAATATTCCGCTGTGAAATATATTGTTGTTTCATGTTTGGGTGCTCCATTACTTTATACACTATCTGAAACTACCGTTATCGGAATTAGTGTTATGCGTAAAACAGGCTACGCTATGTTAGCTGCATTGGTCGCATTGGGTGTAAATTTATTTTGTAACTACCAGTTTATTCCACATTATGGGGCGATAGGTGCTGCAATAAGTACAAGTATTGCATTTTTTGTTTTCTTTATCTTGAGGACAGAGTTCTCAATACGGGTATGGAAACCACTTCCACGTCTTAAGCTCTATGTATGGACAACATTAGTGGTTTCTCTTGCAGTATTTACTTCATTATCACAAGGTAAATTTTCATTTTATCTTAATGGCATTTGGATTTTAATTTTTACATTTGTGGTAAGGGCTATTTTGAAGGCGCGGAAAGCTTATAGTGTTCATTAATTTTTTCATAAAATTTTTGTAATGTACTTATCATGGTTTTAATAGGTTTTATATGAAAATAACAGTAGTTGGTACAGGTTACGTGGGCTTATCGAATGCGATGCTGTTTTCTAAACAGCATGAAGTGACGGCCCTCGATATTGATGCCACAAAAATTGATAAACTTAATCAAGGCATATCTCCTATTCATGATGACCTTATTCAAGAATATTTGATTGATAATTCAAACTTTAAAGCAACATTAGATAAACATTCTGCATATGTGGATGCGGAAGTCATTATTATTGCTACACCGACCAATTACGATGAAGCAAGCAATTATTTCGATACGAGTTCGATTGAATCTGTGCTTGAAGATTTAAACCAACTAAAAAGCGATGCGATTATTGTGGTGAAGTCTACAATTCCTGTCGGTTTTACTGAGCGTATGAAGGAGACTTTTTCAGCATTGAAAGTTGTTTTTTCTCCGGAATTTTTACGTGAAGGCAAGGCATTATACGACAACTTGTATCCGTCAAGGATCGTGGTGGGTAATACCTCGGAAGTTGGTGCATTAGTTGGACAATTATTTAAAAATGCTAGTTTAAGACCTGATGTAGATGTACTACAAATGGATGCAACGGAAGCTGAAGCTGTAAAGCTTTTCTCAAATACTTATTTGGCAATGCGTGTTGCCTATTTTAATGAATTAGACTCATATTGTGCATCACGTGGACTAAACTCAAAAGATATTATTCAGGCTGTAGGATTAGATCCACGTATTGGGGCGCATTATAACAATCCATCGTTTGGCTATGGTGGATACTGTTTACCAAAAGACACAAAGCAATTGCTAGCCAATTATCAAGATGTCCCGCAAAATTTGATCGGAGCAATTATACAGTCAAATACAACACGAAAAGATTTTATTGCCGAGCAAATTTTGGCAAGAAAACCCAAAGTGGTTGGTGTGTATCGTTTAGTAATGAAACAGGGTTCAGATAACTTTAGACAATCTGCGATTCAAGGTGTGATGAAGCGCCTTAAAGCCAAAGGTGTTGAAGTCGTCGTGTTTGAGCCAAGTTTAAATGAGTCAACATTTTTTAACTCACGTGTGTTGAGCGATTTTGATAGCTTTAAGCAAGAGTCGGATGTGATTATTGCAAACCGTATGGTGAGTGAACTCGAAGACGTCATTGACAAAGTTTATACTCGTGATTTATTTGGTGAAAATTAATTATACTTAGGTAGTTGTATGAAAATTTTAATTACTGGTGGCGCTGGTTTTATTGGTTCAGCGGTTGTTCGTCATATTATCCAGAATACAGAAAATGAAGTATTAAATGTTGATAAACTGACTTATGCAGGAAATTTAGAATCTTTAATTTCTGTGGCAGATAATCCACGTTATCAGTTTTCTCAAACAGACATTTGTGATCGAGCTGCTTTAGATAAGTTGTTTGAAACATTCCAGCCAGATGCAGTTATGCATCTTGCGGCAGAGTCACATGTAGATCGTTCTATTACTGGTCCTTATGCGTTTATTGAAACCAATGTGATTGGTACTTATCAAATGTTAGAAGCTAGCCGTGCTTATTGGTTAGGTCTAAGCGATGAAAAGAAAGCAGCTTTCCGTTTTCACCATATTTCAACTGATGAAGTTTATGGTGACCTAGAAGGCACAACGGATTTATTTACCGAAACTACATCGTATTCACCAAGCTCACCATATTCAGCAAGTAAAGCAAGTTCAGACCATTTGGTACGTGCATGGAATCGTACTTATGGTTTACCTGTATTAGTGACTAACTGCTCAAATAATTATGGCCCATTTCATTTCCCGGAAAAGCTTATTCCACTAATGATCTTAAATGCGTTACAAGCAAAACCATTACCAGTTTATGGCAATGGTCAGCAAATTCGTGACTGGTTATTTGTAGAAGACCATGCGCGTGCGCTTTATACGGTAGTGACTCAAGGTGTGGTAGGTGAAACATACAACATTGGTGGACATAACGAAAAAGCTAACCTTGATGTTGTATACGCGATTTGTGATCTGCTTGAAGAACTTGCACCAAATAAACCGGAAGGTGTAGCACAGTATAAAGATCTGATTACGTACGTGAAAGACCGTCCAGGCCATGACGTGCGTTATGCAATTGATGCAACCAAAATCAAAGAAGAACTCAACTGGGTACCGGAAGAGTCATTTGAAACTGGTTTACGTAAAACTGTTGAATGGTATTTAAATAACAAAGAGTGGGTTGAGCACGTACAAAGTGGTGAATATCAGTCTTGGTTAAACAAGCAATATCAAGGATAGCTATGAAAATCTTATTGCTTGGTAAAAATGGACAAGTGGGGTGGGAGTTGCAACGGGCGCTTGCACCTTTAGGGGATATCATTGCTTTAGACCGCCATGGTTTAAACGGCTTGTCTGGTGATATGACCCAACCACAGGCGATTTATGACACGATTTTGGCAGTACAACCGGATGTTGTGGTCAATGCTTCTGCTTATACGGCTGTCGATTTGGCGGAAACTGAGCAAGAACAAGCTGATATCGTCAATCATCAAACTGTAAAAGCTGCAGCTGAAGCCTGTTTGAAAACGAATGCTTTATTGGTGCATTACTCAACAGACTATGTTTTTGAAGGTATGGGAACAACAGCCTTTGTTGAAACTGATGTAATTGCGCCATTAAATATTTATGGGAAAACCAAAGCTTTGGGTGAGCAAGCGATTGTTGATAGTGGCTGTCGCTATTTAATATTCAGAACTTCGTGGGTATATGCTTCAAGAGCGAAAAATTTTTTGAAAACCATGTTAAGCCTAGCTCAACAACGCGAAGAATTGTCAATTATCGATGATCAGATTGGTGCACCAACTTCAGCTGAATTGATTGCAGACATCACCGCGCAGGCTATTCCACAAACTGTGGCAGACGCAAACAAAGTTGGTATTTATCACTTGGTGGCAAGTGGTGAGACTTCTTGGTTTGGCTACGCAAACTATGCATTTACACAAGCACGTACTTTGGGGCAAGAGTTGGCGATACAAAAGATTAACCCGATCCCAACAAGTGCTTACCCAACGCCTGCAACACGACCACACAATTCACGATTAGATAATCAGAAAATACAACGCACTTTTGGATTGACTCTACCAGTCTGGCAAGAAGGTGTTAAACGCGCATTAATGGAGCTTTTAAACAAATGAGCTTAAAACGTAAAGGTATTATTTTAGCGGGCGGTTCAGGTACACGCTTGCACCCAATTACTAAAGGTGTTTCAAAACAGCTTTTGCCGATTTATGATAAACCAATGATTTACTATCCGCTTTCAGTACTTATGCTCGCGGGTATTCGTGAAGTATTGATTATTTCAACTCCGGAAGACTTACCAAACTTTGAAAAACTTTTGGGTGATGGTTCGCAATTTGGTATTGAACTCAGCTATAAAGTGCAACCTTCTCCAGATGGTTTGGCCCAAGCTTTCTTAATTGGTGAAGAGTTTATTGGGCAAGACAATGTTTGCTTGATCTTGGGAGATAATATTTACCATGGTCAGCACTTCAGTCATCAATTAGAGGCTGCTTCTGCACGTGAATATGGAGCAACGGTATTTGGTTATCATGTGACAGATCCCGAGCGTTTTGGTGTTGTTGAATTTGATAAGACTGGTAAAGTGCTAAGTATTGAAGAAAAGCCAACCCAACCAAAATCGCCTTATGCAGTAACAGGTTTATATTTCTATGATAACCGTGTCGTTGAGTTTGCAAAACAGGTGAAACCATCTGCACGTGGTGAGCTGGAAATTACAGATATTAATAACGCTTACTTACAAGATGGTTCACTGAATGTTGAATTACTTGGCCGTGGTTTTGCATGGTTAGATACAGGCACACATGAATCTTTGCTTGAAGCGGGTCATTTCATTTATACCATTGAAAAGCGTCAGTCTTTTAAAGTGGCATGTCTGGAAGAAATTGGCTTCCACCAAGGCTGGATTAGTAAAGAACAGCTTTTAGATAGTGCGGAAGCATTGAAAAAAACTGAATATGGCCAATATTTGAAAAAAGTTTGGGAAGAATCAAATGAAGGTTGAAACGACTAAAATTGAAGGGCTTTTGATTCTTCATCCAAGTGTTTTTGGTGATGACCGTGGTTGGTTTATGGAAAGTTTTAATCAACAACGCTTTGCTCAAGCGCTTGAAGATTTAAATTTACCGGTTCCAACTTTTGTGCAAGATAACCATTCATTGTCACAAAAAGGTGTGTTGCGTGGTTTACACTATCAAAACGCACCTTATGCACAAGGAAAACTGGTACGTGTTGTACAGGGTCGCGTTTGGGATGTGGCTGTAGATATTCGCCCAG
This sequence comes from Acinetobacter sp. 1294243, assembly GCF_000588015.1. Lineage (NCBI taxonomy): Bacteria > Pseudomonadati > Pseudomonadota > Gammaproteobacteria > Moraxellales > Moraxellaceae > Acinetobacter > Acinetobacter sp. 1294243. The sequence continues at coordinate 30,014 of NZ_JFXG01000014.1, read as the reverse complement.
ACTCAAAAACCTATGGTGAATGGGTTGGGGTAGAACTCAGTGCAGAGAACAAAACTATGTTTTGGATTCCTGAAGGATTTGCCCATGGTTTTATCTCTTTAGAAGATAATACACAGTTCTTGTATAAAACCACAAACTACTACAACAAAGAAAGTGAAGGGGCCATTATTTGGAATGACCCGACACTTGCAATTGAATGGCCTTTAACGGAAGTTGATGAAGTGTTGGTGAGTGATAAAGATCAGGTTGCAAAGGAATTTAAGAAATAAACAATGAAGAAGGTCTTCTTTTTAACCAATGCGGTAGATTTAGCTAATTCAAGTGATGGATTGGCTAAAAAGATACATGCACAAACTAAAGCCTTTCAAGACTGTGGGTATGCAACAGAACTAGCGGGTTGTTCAGGAGACTTTTATAAAATTGGAGAGCACCAGTTTTCAATTCAAGAATCTGGTGTTTTTAAGAAAACTGATGAAATATTAAAAAAAGTTGAGAAATATATTCTTGAACAAGAGAGTTATGAGATCCTCTATATACGGAAGTTCTATTTTACTCCGAAATTTTTATCCTTTTTAAAAAATATTCGACAAAAATTCAAATCTATTTTATTAGAGTTGCCAACTTATCCATATTATGGTGAATTACAAACGATCAAAGCAAAAATTGGATTTTGGATAGAGTGTTTTTTAGTCATTAGAAAACTATATAAATATATTGATAAAGTTGTAACCTTTTCAAGTGATAAGAAAATATATGGTATTGATTGTATAAAAATATCCAATGGTATTGATTCTTCAGAGCAAATATATTTTGAAGAACCAAGTAGAGATGTAATTCATTTTATTAGTGTATCTTCTATTAGTTTTTGGCATGGAATAGACCGGTTTATCTTGGCACTAAAAAATCATGGTGAAGATAATGTGCATTTTCACGTGGTTGGTGGAGATAATGAAGTTTCGTTATCACTGCAAAGTATGGTAAGTGAATATAGTTTAAAAGATAAAGTAACTTTTCATGGGCATAAAAGTGGGGAGGAGTTAAAAGCTATATATGCTATAAGCCATATTGGTGTAGGAAGTTTAGGGCGACATAGAAGTAATATTTACTACTTAAATTCTTTAAAAAATAGAGAGTATATTGCAAAAGGTTTACCTGTTATTTATTCGGAAATAGATGATGGGTTGGAGAACCTTTCTTATGTATATAAAGCTACTCCAAATGAAGAACCTATTGTCATTAGTGATATTATTTCATGGTTTAAAACCTCAAGTATTAATCGAATAGAAGTTTTAAAAGATTCAGATAGGTTTCTTTGGAAAGGGCAAATACAGAGTATTCTAATGAATTTGGAAAGATAAGCTTTTAAGGAAATTATTGGTATCTGATTATGTATGCTGAATTGCGATATGATATTAGAAATGCTATTTTTTATTTAGCAAGTGTAATGATTTTTATCATTGCTTTTTTTTTAATTGGTTTTTCTCCTGTTCTTGGTTTTATTTATTGTTTAATCACATTGTCTTTAGGAATAGGTAAAACATTAGTCATAAGGAGTCTGTATTCATTAGGTGCAGTATTTAGTTGTGCTGTGATGGCAGCCTCAAAAAATTATGCAACTTATAACCCATCTGATGATTTTTCTAATAATTATTGGCCTGTATATCAGGATTTGGTGCACAGTAAATCTTTTTTTGACAATGTGTTTGCAGATAATTATGAGTACTTTTTAGGTTTCTATTTAAAAACTTTAACGTATATAAATGGTGCACCATTTAACCAAACCCAATTAATGTTTGTTATTTGCTTTAGTGTCCTTGTTTTATTTTATATTTGGCTTGAAACTTTAGGCTTAAAGAGAATACCTTCAGACAAAAAGTCCTTCTGTGTCGCGATGTCTATTGGGTTGTTTCAATTTTTAATTACATTACAATATGTTAGACAGATTTTTGCATTAATCTTTCTTTTATATGCTATAACTTTTCTTCTCGATAAGAAAAAAAGACAAACTTTAGTTTTTTTTATATTAGCCTGTTTTTCTCATACTACCTCAATTATATTATTTCCTTTATATGTCTTAATAATGAAAAAGGGAAAGCGATTTACAATAAATGTTGCAATCCTTGGTGGTATAATGGCAATTTTGTTCTTTGGTATTGTAAATTTCTTATCAGCATTATCTTTTGGTGCAGAGTTTTTCTATAAACTTAGTTATTATCTCCAAGTGGGGGATAGGGCGAATTCTCTTGCCGGATTTAAGTTTTTAATACCAAGTTTAATTTTATCTTGTTTTTTCTTTGCTAAGAATGAGTATCTTGAATCTTGGAAAGCATTTCAGATAAATGGGGCAATATTATTTTCAGCATTATTTTTTATACCTGAATTACCTTTAAGGCTTTTTGGTCTTTTAATTATGGTTCTTCCTGGGTATTTATTGTTCCTTTCTTCATATAGGATTGGTAATTTTTTCAGAATTATTTTAATTTTATATTTTGTATTCTATGGGTATAGGTTGGTTATTAGAGACTATATTAGTTTGAGTGGAACAGAAGGTGATTTTATGGGTTTGTGGTATAGTTATCCATGGATAGGAGATCACCTCTTTTATTATATGCGTAGTTTACTTTGATTAATAATCCATTTCATTCTTTTACTAATTTAGAGTTTTTTTATGAATAGTGCAATAATAGTTTTATTTAATCCTGATCTGACGCATCTTAATAACTTTATAGGCCAGCTAAGTGGGCAAATCGACAAAATTATTTTAGTTGATAATACTCCATACTCTTTAAAGCAATATGGTAACGATGAGTTTTCTGAAGAAAATATTATCTATATTGATTTAAAAGATAACTTAGGTATTGCCACTGCACATAATGCAGGTATTAAAAAAGCAATAGAAATTGATTCTGAATATGTCATTATATTTGATCAGGATTCATCTGTACCAGAAGGCTTTGTCAACTCTTTAGTTAGTGTCGATAAAATATTACGGAGCGAAGGAAAAAAAATTGCAGCAGTTGGCCCCTCTTATATCGATATTAAAACTAATACGATGGCCCCAGTAATTCAGTTTAATGGTTTGAAGGTTAATAGAATAATTCCTAAAGAAGAGGAATTATATACTTCAGCAGATTACATTATCTCGTCCGGTACACTCATCCATGTTGATGCTTTTAAAACAGTTGGATTGATGATGGAAGAGTTATTTATTGATTATGTTGATTTGGAATGGGGGTTGCGTGCCAAGAAAATGGGGTATCACTGCTTTGTGGCGAATCATGTTGTTATGAAACATTCGATTGGTGATCGTTCAATAAAAGTTCCTTTTTCAAATAAACACGTTAATATTCATTCTGATTTTAGAAAGTATTTTATTATTAGAAATGCATTTTTCTTGATTCTATATTCAAATTTACAGGCAAATTGGCGTATTGTGCAAATACCTAAAACCTTTATGTACTTTGGTTTTTTATGTTTATTTGTGTCACCAAGATTAAATAATGTGAAGATATTCTTTCAGGCATTCAGAGATGCAGTAACAAAAAAAATGGGTAAAGGAAGTATGTAATGGTAGATAACATGCCTAAGACCATTGCTTCGATCGTTTTATATAAACATAGCTATGCTGAGTTAAAAGCAACACTCGACAGTTTATTTGCCACTCCAAGCATTGAAAAAGTTATTTTGGTAGATAATCATTCAAGTAACTGGGCTGCAACATTTCAACATCCTAAAGTTGTTTATGAAAAATCAGAGGGTAACTTTGGTTTTGGTTATGGGCATAATGTCGCCATTCGTAAATATGCGCCAAAAAGCGATTATTTTCTCATTTGTAACCCTGATATTTACTTTGATGCTGAGCAATTTGCCCAATTGCTAGACTTTGCTCAAAGCCGACCTGAAGGTTTGTTTTTACCAAAAATTGTCTATGATACTGGTGAAGACCAACATGGTGCGCGGTTAATACCAACTCCCTTGAACCTGTTTGCTCGTCGTTTTTCCCCATCTTTTGCCAAAAAGCTTGATCAACAATATTTGTTAAAAGATTATTCACTTAATCAGCCATATTTTGTGCCTTATCTTTCAGGTTGTTTTATGTTATTTGATGCGGCGAAACTTTTAGCAATTAATGGTTTTGATGAACGTTTTTTTATGTATATGGAAGATGTGGATTTATCTCGTCGTTGTGCAGACCAATTTGGTGCTGTGTACTATCCATTAGTACAAGTAGTGCATGTTCACGAACAAGCATCATATAAAAACAAACAATTACTTAAAGCACACTTAAAAAGCGCGATACAATACTTCAATAAATGGGGATGGATTTATGATATGGGGCGTAGTAGGCTTAACGCAAAATGTTTAAATCAATTTTCTAAATAATGAAGCATTTAAAATGAAATTCGTAGGTATATTCAGATGTTAAAAAGGCTTGTAGATATCATGATTGCCCTATCTGCCTTAATTCTTCTAATGCCTGTTTTTTTGATTGTAATTTATAAAGTTAGGAAAAACCTAGGTTCCCCTGTCTTTTTCTTACAAGAACGTCCGGGCAAAGATGGTAAATTATTTAAAATGATTAAATTCCGCTCTATGAAGGATGCGGTTGATCAACATGGCAATATTTTACCAGATGAAGAGCGAATTACCCCTTTTGGGCAAAAGTTGCGTTCTACCACACTCGATGAAATGCCTCAGCTAATTAATGTGCTTAAAGGTGATATGAGCATTGTAGGGCCACGTCCACAGTTGCCAGATTTTTTGGAGTATTACACGCCAGAGCAGATGCGTCGTCATGAAGTTCGACCGGGTATGACTGGTCTAGCGCAGGTAAGTGGACGTAATAATTTGAGTTGGGAAGAAAAGTTCGATCTAGATGTGCAGTATGTCAATACACAAAGCCTTTGGCTCGATTTTAAAATTATGTTTAAAACAGCAGAAGTCATGCTAAAAAAAGAAGGAATTAATGCTCCAGATCAAGCTGTAGGAGCAAGTCGTTTCACTGGTTCACGCGATAAATAAATTTTTGTAATTAAATATAGTTGGTAACAGTTCAATGATTAAAAAAGCAGTTTTGCCAGTTGCGGGTTTAGGTACCCGGTTTTTACCAGCGAGTAAATCGATTCCCAAAGAAATGGTTACAGTTGTTGACCGCCCTGCCATTGAGTATGTGGTACGTGAGGCAGTTGAAGCAGGTATAAAGCAAATTATTTTTGTGACTCATTCTGCGAAGGTTGCTATTGAAGATTATTTTGATCATGACTTTGAATTGGAAACAACATTAGAACAAAAACAAAAATATGATTTGCTTAAAGAAATTACTGATATTTTACCTAAAGATGTCAGTATTGTGAGTGTACGTCAACCAAAGCCTTTAGGCTTAGGGCATGCGGTACTCTGTGCTAAGAGTATAGTAGGTGATAATGATTTTGCTGTACTTTTACCTGATGTGTTGGTTAAAAATAAATCTGAAAAAAATGATTTGGCTCGTATGATAGAGCGTTACGAAACAGTACATGCTGCCCAAATTATGGTTGAAGCTGTGCCAGAACATTTGGTTGATCAGTATGGTATCGTCGATGTGTCACATTCACCTGCTGCTGGTGAAAGTATCGTCATGCAAGGCATTGTAGAAAAGCCTGCTATAGGCACCGCACCGTCAAATTTATCAGTAGTTGGACGCTATATTTTACCCGCAAAAATTATGCAACTTTTAGAACAAACCCCTAAAGGTGCTGGCAATGAAATTCAATTGACTGATGCGATTGCTTTATTACAGCAAACAGACCATGTAGAAGCTTATTGTATGCAAGGTCAAACTTTTGACTGTGGTAGTAAGTTAGGCTATTTAAAGGCTGTGTTGCACTATGGGGTTGAACACCCGCAATTAGGACAAGCATTTAAAACGATGATTGCTGAGTTAGAACAATAAGAGATTGTAGGTATAAAATGAAAATTGCGGTTTTTGGTGCAACTTTACATGCCGGAGTAATGGCAGCATTGTTGGCTGAGTATGGTAATCAGGTATTTTGGTGTACCAGCCCTGCCTGTGAGGAACAAGCTTGTATCTTGACGTTTCAAGATAAAGAAGTAAATTCCTATTTAGATAAACAACGCCAAGCTGGTTTTTTAGAAGAATGTTCTTTTTCAGCAATTCCGTTAGACGCTGAAGTTTATTTATTCTGTTATAGTCCAACGCAATTGCAGCTTGCTTTAAATACAGTAGAAAAACTTAGCCAGCGTCCAATTATTCATCCTCGTTTAATGATTAATGGTTCAACTTTTGGCTTACAAGGAACCCAAAAACTTAAACAGTATTTACCAAAAGATGAGTGGGTGTATTTTCCTGATGTAATCCAGGAAGGCAATGCTATCAATAGTGTCCTTAATGTAAAACATGTAATCGTTGGCGCAGAAACTGAATATGCATGCGATATTATGCGCGAATTATTACGACCGTTTTTCCGTTTTAGTTATCAATATCTTTTTATGCCAATACTAGACGCGGAGTTTACCAAGCTGAGCATTTCGGGCATGTTGGCAACGCGCGTTAGTTATATGAATGACTTGGCTGTAGTTGCGGAAAAATTGGGTATTGATATTGCCAATGTTAAACATGGTATTGCAGCAGATACACGTATTGGTGCAGCGTATTTATCCGCTGGTGCGGGGTTTGGTGGCGAAAACTTTTCTCATGATATTCTGACTTTATCGAGTACTGTATCAAAAACTGGGATAAAAAGTCGATTGTTAGAACAGGTTTGGGAAATTAATGAGCAACAAAAAGAAATTTTATTCCGTAAATTATGGAATTATTATCATTGTGATTTAAATGGAAAAACCGTTGCAATTTGGGGGGCGGCCTTTAAGGAAAATACCTCAAGTACACATAATTCGCCAATTCATGTCTTGTTAACGGCGTTGTGGGCGCAGGGGGTAAGAGTGCGTTTACATGACCCACTAGCGTTAAATGAAATTGAAAAAAAATATGGCAAACGTGATGATTTAATATTATGCGCTGATCAATATGATGCAGTTAATGGCGCTCATGCGCTTTGTTTAGTGACGGCATGGAAGCAATATTGGGGGCCAGATTTTAAACGGTTACAACAAAACATGAAACATCCACTCATTTTGGATGGGCGTAATATTTATGACCCTGCATATGTCAAGGCCCGAGGTTTTGCATATGAAGGAGTAGGTCGTTTATGAGTAAAAATATAGAGCAATTCCCAAAAGAAAAGCTGCCAAGCTCAATGCTGATGTCACAGTTAAAGTTATTAGGGAAACAGTATGAACATCTTCACTTAAATGAGTTGTTTGCTGCGGAGCCAGAACGTTTTCAGAAGTATTCCGTTCATTTTGATCAACTTCTTTTTGATTATAGTAAACATCGTGTAAATCAAACTGTTTTAGATCAGTTGGTGACTTTGGCTAATGCCAAGCAATTAAAACCATGGATTGAACGTTTATTTTCACAAGAAAAAGTAAACTGTACAGAGCAACGTGCAGCGATGCATTGGGCATTACGTTTACCAGAGGGACATGCACAGTTTCCTGAACTGACCAAACAAGTTCATTTACAGCTTGAACGAATGTATGCGTTGGTTGAAAAAATCCATGCTGGACAATATCGTGGTGCAACTGGTGAAGTTATTCAGGATGTAGTAAATATTGGAGTAGGTGGGTCCGACTTGGGGCCACTTATGGTAACTCATGCATTGTCTGACTTTAAAGTGCAAACAGAAAAGCCTTTAAATGTACATTTTGTTTCAACAATGGATGGTAGTCAGCTTTCTGAAAAGCTACATAGACTACGCCCAGAAACAACATTATTTATTATTTCCTCTAAGTCATTTGGTACGATTGACACGTTATCAAATGCACATACAGCTCGTCAGTGGTTAGAAAAAGCATTAGGGGAATGTACTCGTGTATTGAAGAGTCATTTTATTGGAGTATCGACCAAAGCTAATAAAATGACCGAATGGGGAATTGCTCCTGAAAACCAGTTATTGCTGTGGGACTGGGTAGGAGGGCGTTACTCACTATGGTCTTGTATTGGGTTACCAATTGCTTTATTGATCGGTGTAGATGGTTTTAAACAGCTTTTAGCTGGTGCTCACGCTGTTGATGAACATTTCCAACAAGCACCATTTGAGCGGAATATACCAGTTCTAATGGCATTATTGGGGATCTGGAATAATAATTTCTTAAATATGCAAACTCATGCAGTTTTACCTTACGATGGCCGTTTGAAATATTTTGCTGCTTATTTGCAGCAGCTTGAAATGGAGTCTAACGGTAAATCAGTACAACGTGATGGTCAAAAAGTTGAATTAGATACATGTCCTATAGTTTGGGGTGAAGTTGGTCCAAATGCACAGCACGCATTTTACCAGTTATTACACCAAGGATCATTCTCGGTAACTTGTGATTTTATTGCTCCAATCCACCGATATAATGCAGACCATTTTACATATGCTGATAGTGCTGAAGCATTGGTTGAGCAGCATCATTTAGCTTTGTCCAACTGTTTGGCTCAGTCGAGATTACTTGCATTTGGTAATCAGGCGCTGAATACTGCTGAGTTAGAAACTTTGCCAATTTATAAACAGTATGAAGGTAATCAGCCAAGCTCAACATTGTTACTTCAAGAGCTTAACCCTTATAGCTTAGGTATGCTCATTGCTCTGTATGAGCATAAAGTATTTGTCCAGTCAGTGATATGGAACATTAACCCATTCGATCAATGGGGAGTTGAAAAAGGGAAGCAAATTGCTGATCAGCTTTTACCAATTTTAAATCGTAAGCAAAGCGATTTATCAGCATTTGATGCCTCGACACGTGGTTTGTTGAAAATTTTGTTAGGGAAAAGCGAATAAATAATAAAGATGAATATTGGGTTATTATAATAAATGATATATCAATATTCTAACCTATTTAAAAAGGCTTCTCGATATGACGAGAAGCCTTTTTCGTGGCTGTACTGTGATTGATCAAAAATAGTATAAGCACCTGAATCATGATTTATTGGATGGCACTAATCTTACTTATGGGATGTTTTAGAAGTGATAAAAAATAGGAGGACTATAGTGTCCTCCTATTCTATTTGTATGACTTAAACTAAGACTGAATCAACCTAGTCAACTCATCTACATAACGCTGCATTGGCTGAGCTTGACGGTCTGCACGACTTTCAATATTGAGACGTAATAATGGTTCAGTATTTGAAGCACGGACGTTAAAACGCCATGCGCCAAAGTCGAGGCTTACACCATCGGTACGGTCAATTTGTGGATTTTGATCGGCATAAAAATCAAAAATCTTTTGAATAGTGATCTGTGTATCAGCTACTTTAAAGTTGATTTCACCACTGCAAGGGAACTTGGTAATCATGTTTTCAACTAAGGTTGAAAGTGATTGTCCTGTTTCAGAAAGTAGGGCAATAGTGAGTAACCAAGGAATCATACCGCTGTCGCAGTAAGCAAAGTCACGGAAATAGTGATGGGCACTCATTTCGCCGCCATATACCGCATTGTGTTCACGCATCACATCTTTAATGAACGCATGACCAGATTTTGACTGTACAGCGACACCTTTGTATTCATCTACGATATCAAATGTGTTCCACACTAAACGCGGGTCATGCACAATTTTCTCGCCTGATTGCTTAATCAAGAAAGCTTGAGCCAATAGACCAACAATATAGTAGCCTTCAATGAACTGACCTTTTTCATCAAATAAGAAGCAGCGGTCAAAGTCGCCGTCCCAGGCAATTCCCATATCTGCTTTATGCTCAATTACAGCATTACGGGTACTGTCACGGTTCTCAATTAAAATTGGGTTGGGAATCCCATTTGGGAAAGTACCATCTGCTTCATGGTGAATTTTAATAAATTCAATAGGTACGTTAAGCGTTTTAAATTTTTCTTCAATGGCATCAATGACATGACCCGCAGCCCCATTACCTGCGTTTACCACCAATTTAAGGGGGCGGATTTTTACAGGTTCAATGTAGGTGATTAAGTGATCAACGAACTCAGGTAAAATGTTATAACTTTGCGTTGTACCTTTTTGACTAACTTCTTCAAAGTTATTGGTTTCTGCTAAAGCCTGAATTTCTTTTAAACCGGTATCAGCACTAATTGGACGAGCATTTTCTCGAACCAATTTCATACCGTTATAGTCCATTGGGTTATGACTCGCAGTTACTTCAATACCACCTTGTACATCTAAATGGAAAGCGGCGAAATAGACTTCTTCAGTTCCTGTCATGCCTAAATCAAGCACATTCACACCCGCATCATTTAAACCGCGGATGGTCGCTTGTTTTAAAGATTCACTGCTTAGACGAACATCACAACCTACAACCACGGTCTTTGGTTTATAGATTTGTCCATATGCGCGGCCAATTTTATAGGCGATTTCTTCATTCAATTCGGTGCCGAGTTTACCTCGGATATCATAAGCTTTAAAACACGTTAAAGTAGTCATTATTCAATTCAATACAAGTGGTTTGAGTTGTGTGCACATTATACATAGATCATGAAACAGGTATGTTTATAGTTTTTATATTCAAATTTTTCACTTCATTTCTGTAAGTCATATTTAAGTTTATAAGAAAGTATTTTTAAGACTTTAGTCTAATAAGAAAATTTCTAAATTAGAAAGAGCTTGATTTTACTTAGTACTATTGGTCTTACCAATTATGGTGACTATTTAATGATTGATCTTGCTAATATCTGCATTTATGATGTCTCCTGTGGTTTAAGGAACAACATTTGCACTTAATTTTTAATTGGTCATACCAATTGTGTTGAATGTTTAAGAATTTAAGGTACAAAAATTCGCCCCGGCATTTCAAGGAGATGACAATGCTCAATATGTGGCAACAACTTTATGACCCTTTAAATAATATTTGGCTGTCCAGTGCGGTTGCATTAATCCCGATTATTTTCTTCTTTTTAGCATTAGCAGTTTTTCGTTTAAAAGGTAGTATCGCGGGTACGGGCACAGTCATTATTGCATTATTGATTGCGCTCTTTTTCTATCAAATGCCGGGTCAAATGGCCTTTGCATCCATTATTTACGGTTTCTTCTACGGTCTATGGCCAATTTCATGGATCATTATCGGGGCAGTTTTTCTATACAAAATTTCAGTAAAAACAGGCCAGTTTGAGATTATTCGGTCAAGCATTTTGTCAATTACCGAAGACCAACGTTTGCAAATGCTATTGGTTGGTTTTGCATTTGGTACTTTCCTTGAAGGGGCGGCTGGCTTTGGTGCTCCTGTAGCAATTACTGCTGCACTCCTTGTCGGTTTAGGGTTTAAGCCACTTTATGCTGCTGGTTTATGTTTAATTGTAAATACAGCGCCAGTGGCTTTTGGTGCAATGGGTATTCCAATTATTGTGGCGGGGCAGGTGTCAGGCGTAGACACTATGGAAATTAGCCAGATGGTGGGTCGTCAGTTGCCGTTTTTAACGCTGATCGTGCTGTTCTGGATTATGGCGATTATGGACGGTTGGCGTGGTGTTAAAGAAACTTGGCCTGCGGTAGTTGTCGGTGGTGGTTCGTTTGCGATTGCTCAGTATCTCACTTCTAACTTCATTGGTCCTGAGTTACCAGATATTACCGCAGCAATTGCATCATTGGTGAGCTTAACTTTACTGTTCCGTGTTTGGAAACCAAAACATATTTTCCGTTTTGAACCTGAAGCTGGCCAAACTTTAACTCAGCAACCAACCACGGTTCAACGTTATAGCATTGGCAAAATTGCTAAGGCATGGTCTCCATTTGCAATCTTAACCGTGATGGTGACGATCTGGAGCGTTAAGCCATTTAAAGCATTATTTGCAAAAGATGGTGCTCTTGAACACTGGATTTTTAAACTTGAAGTGCCGTATTTACACAAATTGGTCGAGAAAATGCCACCGATTGTGGCAGAGATGAAGCCATACGAAGCGATTTATAAGTTTGACTGGTTCTCTGCAACAGGTACGGCAATTTTTATTGCTGCAATCATCACTGCTATTTTCTTGAAAATGAAAGCAAGTGAGGCCGTAACAACTTTTGGTGAAACACTCAATGAGTTAAAAACACCGATTTATTCAATTGGTATGGTGTTGGCTTTTGCTTTTATTGCGAACTATTCAGGTTTATCTGCAACTTTGGCTTTGGCTCTATCGCATACGGGTCATGCGTTTACTTTCTTCTCGCCATTTTTGGGTTGGCTTGGTGTGTTCCTTACAGGTTCAGATACATCTTCAAATGCTTTGTTCTCGGCACTACAGGCAACTACAGCGCAGCAAATTGGTATTCCGGAAGTATTATTGGTGGCTGCTAATACCAGTGGTGGCGTGACAGGTAAGATGATTTCTCCGCAGTCGATTGCCATTGCTTGTGCAGCGGTGGGCTTAGTTGGAAAAGAGTCTGACTTGTTCCGTTTCACGGTAAAACATAGCATCATATTCACTGTCTTTGTTGGCATCATTATTACGGTTCAGGCTTATCTTGTTCCGTGGATGATTCCATAACTCCAGTGAAGGAAACGCGATGAGAATCTCCGATCAAGTGGTCATGAAATTGCAGGCATTAATTGAAGAGCGTCACATGAAAAAAGGTGACCGCTTGCCTGCCGAGCGCCAGCTTGCAACTAGCTTAGGGGTTTCTCGTCCATCTTTGCGTGAAGCGATTCAACAGCTCAATAGTCAAGGGGTGCTCAGTAGTCGCCGCGGCGATGGGACTTATATTCAGCAGTTACCTGAACAGTGGCCACAACAACTGATTGTGAACCCGATTAGCAACCTGATTGAAGAAGATCCACTCTACCGTTTTGATGTGCAAGAGGCGCGGTTATTGCTTGAGGGTGGCACTGCTTGGTATGCCGCATTACGCTCAACGCCTGAAGATCGCGCCAAAATCCATCATTATTTTAATGAAATTAGTCGCCATCAAAATGCGGGTGACTCAGCACAGGCTGCGGTCGCGGATGCTGAATTCCACTTGGCGATTGCTGAAGCATCTCACAATGTGGTGCTGATTCAAATGATGCGAAGTCTATTTGATTTGCTGCAATACAACGTCTTGTTAGGGCGTAAAAAAGTTTATAACGACCCCGTAAATGGTGACTTGCTTAGCGAGCAGCATTTTCAGGTAATGGATGCTATTGATCGTAAAGATCCCGAGGCCGCACGCCAAGCTGTCTGCGGTCATATTGAATTTGTGATTAATCATGTGCGTTCTCTGGATGAAGATGAAGCTCGCCAGAAACGTGCAAATCGTTTAAATAGAGTTGATTCAAAATGATTATTTCTTCTGGCAATGATTATCGTGCTGCGGCACAACGTCGCTTACCACCATTTTTATTTCATTACATTGATGGTGGAGCGTATTCAGAATATACCTTAAAGCGTAACGTACAAGATTTGTCAGAAATTGCATTGCGTCAACGTGTGCTGAATGACATGTCCGCGTTAAGTTTAGAGACAAAACTGTTTAATGAAACGCTGTCGATGCCAGTTGCTTTGGCGCCTGTAGGTTTAACAGGTATGTATGCACGCCGTGGTGAAGTGCAAGCCGCAATGGCAGCCGATAAAAAGGGCATTCCATTTACGCTTTCAACAGTTTCTGTCTGTCCGATTGAAGAAGTTGCACCTGCAATTAACCGCCCAATGTGGTTCCAGCTTTATGTATTACGTGACCGTGGTTTTATGCGTAATGCTTTGGAACGTGCAAAAGCAGCAGGCTGTTCAACACTTGTGTTTACTGTAGATATGCCTGTGCCAGGGGCGCGTTACCGTGATGCCCATTCTGGTATGAGTGGGCCAAATGCTGCGATGCGCCGATATATGCAGTCAGTGTTTCATCCGCACTGGTCATGGAATGTGGGCTTAATGGGTCGTCCGCACGACTTGGGTAATATCTCTAAATATTTAGGCAAACCGACTGGGCTTGAAGATTATATTGGTTGGTTAGGCTCAAACTTTGACCCATCAATTTCATGGAAAGACCTTGAGTGGATTCGTGAATTTTGGGATGGCCCAATGGTAATTAAGGGTATTTTAGACCCTGAAGACGCCAAAGATGCTGTGCGTTTTGGTGCAGATGGGATTGTGGTATCAAATCATGGTGGTCGTCAGTTAGATGGTGTGATGTCGTCTGCTCGTGCATTGCCTGCAATTGCCGATGCCGTCAAAGGTGATTTAGCGATTTTGGCTGACTCAGGCATTCGTAATGGCCTGGATGTGGTGCGTATGTTGGCACTCGGTGCGGATACAGTTTTACTTGGCCGTGCGTTTGTGTATGCCTTGGCAGCAGCAGGTGGGCAAGGTGTGTCGAACTTGCTTGATTTAATTGATAAGGAAATGCGTGTTGCGATGACGCTTACGGGTGCTAAGTCGATTTCGGATATTAATGAGGATTGTTTAGTACAGGCGATGAAACAAGGTTTTTAAGAAATAACTTTTTAAGTGAAGCAATAAGCACAGCCTCAAAATTTGGTAACTTGCTAATGTTTTACGTATAGGCATTTGTCACTTTTGAAAGGTCAAAAGTAACCAAAAACCTTTTGTTGAGCAAACCGTACTTCCTTGTACAGTTGCTCAACAGGCGGCATCCATGCCGCCAACCACGATAGTAAATACAGGGCTGATTCACATTAGGGAATGAGCTAATTAAATTATAAATTACAAACGGTAAGATTCCGTCGTGTTGGTCTAATTTGATAAATGGATGACCAAAAGGAAACCATCATGCAAACATTTTCCCCTCAAGCAGTGATCGAACGCATACAAAATATTGTAGGGCGTTCTTATGTTTTGACCGATGACCAAAGCACGCGTCAGTACCGCCAAGGTCGTCGTTTTGGTGACGGGAAAGTGCTTGCTGTGGTGGTGCCGGGCACATTACTAGAGCAATGGCAGGTACTCCAAGCTGCGATTGACGCAGACTGTATTGTGATTATGCAGGCGGCAAATACAGGACTCACTGGTGGTTCAACCCCATATGGCGATGATTATGACCGTCCTGTTTTGGTGATGAGTACGCGCCGCTTAAAGGGCATTCAGGTCATTCATGACGGTAAGCAAGTGATCTGCTTACCGGGTGCGACCTTAGATAATTTAGAGCAAATTTTAAAGGGCTACGACCGTGAACCTCATTCGGTGATTGGTTCATCTTGTATTGGGGCATCAGTACTAGGCGGTGTTTGTAATAACTCGGGCGGTGCATTGGTACGTCGTGGACCGGCGTATACTGAACTGGCGTTATATGCTCAGGTCAATGCTGCTGGTCAATTAAAACTGGTGAACCATTTAGGGGTGAATTTAGGTTCGACACCCGAAGAAATTTTGACTCGTTTAGAGAAGCAGCAATATCAAGCCGTAGATATTCTAGATGACAGCGAAAAACAGGCATCGGACCATCGCTATGCCCACGATGTGACCCAAGTTGATGAAGATACACCTGCTCGTTTTAATGCAGACCCGTCACGTTTGTTTGAAGCATCGGGTTCGGCAGGGAAAGTTTGTGTGTTTGCCGTGCGCCTTGATACCTATGAAAAAGTAGAAAGTAATGTCTTTTATATTGGTACTAATGATGCTGATGATTTAACAGCCATTCGCCGTTATTTACTGACCTCACTGCCAAGCTTGCCGATTGCAGGTGAGTATATTCACCGAGATGCTTATTTAATTGGTGAAAAGTACGGAAAAGACACGTTCTTATTTATTGAAAAATTTGGCACAGCCAATGTTCCAAAAGCTTTTGCGATGAAAGATAAAGTCGATGGCTTTTTAGAAAGATTTAAAATTAAAGGCTTAACGGATCATATTTTACAAGCGATTACGTTCTTTTTACCGAGTCATTTGCCGAAGCGTATGACCGAATATCGAGACCGTTACGAGCACCATTTAGTACTACGCGTTGAAAATAATTCAAAAGCACAGACCGAGCAGTTTCTAAAAGAATATTTTGCGGTGCATCAGTCAGGTCACTATTTCGTATGTAGTGAAGAGGAAGGCCGAAAGGCGTTCTTGCACCGCTTTGCGATTGCGGGGGCGGCAATTCGTTATCGTGATACGCACCGTAGTGAAGTTGAAGATATTGTGGCGCTTGATATTGCTCTACGCCGTAATGACCGTGAATGGGTAGAGCAACTACCAGCCGAGATGGAAAATAAAATCATCCATAAACTTTATTATGGGCATTTCTTTTGTCATGTGTTCCATCAAGACTATATTCTTAAAAAGGGCAATGACCCGTTAGAAATGGAACACCAAATGTGGAAGTTACTCGATGCGCGCCGTGCTGAATATCCGGCAGAGCATAATGTCGGGCATCTCTACATTGCCAAACCTGCATTAGCCAATTTCTATCAAAAACTTGACCCAACCAATAGCTTTAATGTGGGTATTGGACATACCTCAAAACTGAAATATTGGGGCAAAGCTAAATCGTAATATTGAGACATAAAAAAAGGCGCCGAAGCGCCTTTTTTAATAGATGTATTATGCCGCTTCTGTTGATTTAGCAAGCACTTCTGCAACTGCTTTAGCAACAGTGTAAACATTGTTCATGTTTAAACCTGCTACACAAATACGGCCACTACGTACTAAGTAGATTGCATATTCTTCACGCAAGATATCAACTTGCTCAGCAGTTAAACCTGTGTAACTGAACATACCTTTTTGGTTTACAAGGTAGCTAAAGTCACGGTCTGGTAATGCTTTAGTCAGTTCGTCTTTCAAGATGCTACGCATTTTGATAATACGCTCACGCATCTCTTTTACTTCACCTTGCCATTGTTGGTTAAGTTCAGCGTCATTTAACACTTCATCAACTAACCAAGCGCCTGTAGTAGGAGGGCTAGAGTAAATACGGCGTACAGTCGCTTTTAACTGACCGAATGTACACTGAGCAGCTTCTGCATCGTCACATACGAAAGTTAAGCCGCCAACGCGTTCGCCATATAAAGAGAAGATTTTAGAGAAAGAGTTGCTCACAATGAAGTTTAGACCCGCTTGGTCTAAAGCACGAATTGCATACGCATCTTCTTCCATACCGTCACCAAAACCTTGGTAAGCGATGTCTAGGAATGGAATAAGGTTACGGTCTTTTAATGCTGCAATCACTTGGTCCCATTGTGCTGGGTTTAAGTCAGCACCAGTTGGGTTATGGCAGCATGGGTGCAATAACACAATGCTTTGCTCAGGCAAAGTTTTAAGTGTAGAAAGCATACCGTCAAAATCTACACCACGCGTTTCGTTATCGAAATATGGGTAGAAATGAGTTTTGATACCAGCGCCATTGAAAATCGCAACGTGGTTATCCCAAGTTGGTTGGCTTACCCAAACGTCTGAATTTGGGAAATAAGTTTTTAAAAAATCTGCACCAACTTTTAATGCACCTGAACCACCAAGTGTTTGGATGGTTACAGCACGGCCAGCTTTAACTGCCGGGCTGTTTGCACCAAATAAAAGTGCTTGAATTGCTTCACGGTAAGGTTTGAAGCCTTCCATTGGCAAATAAAGTTTGGTTTTACCGTTTTTAGGCTCAATACGCTTTTGCGCCTCGATAATGGTCTCTAACTGAGGAACAATGCTGTCTTCGTTATAATAAAGACCAATACTCAAGTTCACTTTTCCAGAACGAGTGTCAGCATTGAACTGTTCCATTAAAGAGAGAATTGGATCGCCTGCGTATGGGGGGATATGTTGAAACATCAAAAAAGTCCTTTCATTCAACAATATGCATAGTGCTGGGTTTTTTCTGTCTCGAAAAATACGCCACAACTATGTCGATGCTCAATAATGTATCAATAAAGCTACCGTGAAGCACCTGATAATTTCACTAATATCGATATTTTCTGGATGAAAATGATAAAAAGATTTAAAAGAAATTACGGTAAATAGAAACTAATTTCTAACTCATGCTTTCATTCAAGCAGATTGTCTACAATCTTGCTGTAATACATTGGTTGTAGACTAAAGTTTGAAACAAAAGATTAGAGGTCGAAAAGCAACTAAAAAAGTATCATAAATTTATAGGTAAAATAATATTAAATATCTGTTTTATAAAGACTAATTTGTAAGTGGTTTAATGCTTTAAATATAAGGTGATATAAGCGGTCAGGCTATAAAAATTGACCTGATGCGTTCTGTAAAGTGTCAACAATCACCTTGATTTTTTTCATTCATACCGCTATAAAACTCATAATTGATTAAAAATTGTCGACAATATGCAAGATTTGACCTACGCACCAGAGCCATTACAAAGTCAGGGAAGAACACTGACCGAGCATGTATTTAAACAAATACAGACGGCGATTGTTTTGGGTCAAATTCCGGCAGGTAGCAAGATTTCTGAGCCTGAGCTGGCACGCACTTATGGAATTAGCCGTGGGCCATTACGTGAAGCGATTCATCGCCTTGAAGGGCAACGTTTGGTTGAGCGTACTGCACACGTGGGTGCGCGCGTGGTTTCGCTTTCACTGCAACAGTTTAAAGAGCTTTACCAGATTCGTGCGTCTTTAGAAGGTTTGGCTTGCAAACTTGCGGCACAGCATATTGATAAAAAGCAAATTTTGGCGCTACGTGATGTATTACGTATGCATGCCGAAGATGAAAACTTTAAAGCAGGTAAGGGATATTACTTGCAAGAAGGGCAGGACGATTTTCACTACTGCATTATCAAAAGTAGTGGCAATAAAACGCTAGAAAAAATGCTATGTGATGAGCTTTATCACCTCATCCGTATGTACCGAATTCAATTTTCAAACACACCCGATCGACCTAGCAAAGCTTGGGACGAACATATCCGTATTTTAGATGCAATTGCAGAAGGTGATGGTGAACTTGCCGAGCTGCTCATGCATCGACATATCAATGCTTCTTACAAAATTATTGAGCAAACACTGCTACAAGCACAAGGAGAACATAACAATGGCTAAACAATCCGCAGGTCAGCTATTTCGCGATGCAGTAGCCCAAGAAAAGCCATTACAAGTGGTTGGAACCATCAATGCCAATCATGCACTTTTGGCAAAACGTGCAGGTTATAAAGCGATTTACTTATCAGGTGGTGGTGTAGCAGCTGGTTCTTTAGGCTTACCTGATTTGGGAATCAGTAACCTTGATGATGTGTTGACAGACGTACGCCGTATTACTGATGTATGTGATCTTCCGTTATTGGTCGATGCGGACACAGGTTTTGGTGCTTCTGCATTTAACATTGCCCGTACGACAAAAGCACTCATCAAGTTTGGTGCTGCGGCAATGCACATTGAAGACCAAGTGGGCGCAAAACGTTGTGGTCACCGTCCGAACAAAGCCATTGTGACTCAAGAAGAAATGGTTGACCGTATTAAAGCTGCGGTTGATGCGCGTGGTGATGACAGCTTCGTGATTATGGCACGTACCGACGCATTGGCAGTAGATGGCTTACAAGCTGCAATTGACCGTGCGGGTGCCTACATCGAAGCGGGCGCAGACATGTTGTTCCCTGAAGCAATTACTGAGCTTGATATGTACAAGCAATTTGCTCAGAAGACTGGCGCACCGATTTTAGCAAACATCACAGAGTTTGGTTCTACACCACTGTTTACCACTGAAGAGTTAGCATCTGCCGATGTAAGCCTTGCGCTTTATCCGCTTTCTGCTTTCCGTGCCATGAACAAGGCAGCCGAAACTGTGTATGAAACCTTACGTAAAGAAGGCACGCAAAAGAACGTGATTGATATTATGCAAACGCGTAAAGAGCTATATGAACGCATTAATTACTATGCGTTTGAAGACTACTTAGACAACGCATTTGCTAAAAAGAAGTAATAAATTAAAAAGTTGATTAATTGGAATCTGATACTCGGAGGCGTCATCTGCAACTGTTTGAGGCAGGACTACATTTTTTAAAATTGATTCTGCGATAGATAGGATATTCGATGGTTGTGGACGAGTTTTGCAGATGACAATCGTTTTGCCTACTTTTCCCGAAAAAAAAGTAGGTCGAACCGAAGGTTAATCCTGAAATAAGAAGTGAAAATGGTACGACTCCGTCGTGCTTAATAAATAAATTCAGATAGATAGGAAAGGACAATCTTATGAGCTCAAATGAAACAACAACAGGCTTCAAACCAAAAAAATCAGTTGCACTTAGCGGACAAGTTGCAGGCAACACAGCACTTTGTACCGTAGGACGTAGCGGTAACGACTTGCACTACCGTGGCTATGACATTCTTGACCTTGCAGCAGGTAGCCAGTTTGAAGAAGTTGCTCACTTGCTCGTACATGGCAAATTACCAAACAAAGCTGAACTCAAAGCCTATAAAGCAAAATTAAAAGCACTTCGTGGCTTACCAGCAGCGCTTAAAACAGCACTTGAACAATTACCACCGTCTGCACACCCAATGGACGTGATGCGTACAGGTGTTTCAGTGCTAGGTTGTTTAACACCAGAACACGAAGACCACAACGAAGCGGGCGCAAAAGACATTGCTGATAAATTAATGGCATGCCTAGGCTCAATGCTGCTTTATTGGTATCACTTCAGCAATAACGGTCGTCGTATTGAAGTTGAAACAGATGACGACTCAATTGCAGCGCATTTCTTACATTTGCTTCATGGCGAAAAACCATCTGAAGAATGGATTCAAGCAATGCATACCTCTCTTATTTTGTATGCTGAGCATGAGTTCAACGCATCTACATTTACCTCACGTGTGGTTGCAGGTACAGGTTCTGACATGTACTCGGCAATTACAGGCGGTATTGGTGCACTTCGCGGACCTAAGCACGGTGGTGCAAACGAAGTTGCATTCGTGATTCAACAACGTTACGACAACGCAGACGAAGCAGAAGCTGACATCCGTAAACGTGTTGAAAATAAAGAAGTTGTGATCGGTTTTGGTCACCCTGTCTATACAGTTTCTGACCCACGTAACGAAGTGATCAAGAAAGTTGCGCACGACTTGGCACAAGCGCAAGAAAACACCAAAATGTACCTCATCGCTGAGCGTTTAGAAGCAGTGATGAAAGAAGTGAAAAACATGTTCCCGAACCTCGACTGGTTCAGTGCGGTGAGCTATCACTTGATGGGTGTTCCAACTGCAATGTTTACACCGTTATTCGTAATTGCACGTACAGCAGGTTGGTCAGCGCACGTGATTGAACAACGCCAAGATGGCAAAATCATTCGTCCAAGCGCGAACTACACAGGCCCTGAAAACCTCGAATTTAAACCATTGGCGGAGCGTGGTTAATGAACACAAAATACCGTAAACCGCTGGCAGGAACCCAGCTTGAATATTACGACGTGCGTCAGGCCGTTGAAGATATTCAGCCAGGCGCATACGAAAAACTGCCTTACACCTCTAAAGTACTCGCTGAGCAATTGGTACGCCGTGCCGATGCCGAGAACTTAACTGCTTATTTAACACAGTTGATTGAACGCCGTCAGGACTTGGACTTTCCTTGGTATCCTGCGCGCGTAGTGTGTCATGACATCTTGGGTCAAACTGCTTTGGTTGACCTTGCAGGTTTACGTGATGCGATTGCTGACAAAGGCGGTGACCCATCTAAAGTCAACCCAGTTGTGCCGACTCAGCTGATTGTTGACCACTCTTTAGCGGTGGAATACGGTGGTGCTGACCCAGACGCTTTTGCAAAAAACCGTGCTGTTGAAGACCGCCGTAACGAAGACCGTTTCCACTTTATTGAGTGGACCAAAACAGCATTTAAAAATGTCGATGTGATCCCTGCGGGGAACGGCATTATGCACCAGATTAACCTAGAGAAAATGTCTCCGGTGATTCAGGCGCGTGATGGCGTAGCATTCCCAGACACATGCGTAGGTACAGACTCACACACGCCACATACAGACGCTTTAGGCGTAATTTCTGTGGGTGTTGGTGGCTTAGAAGCTGAAAACGTAATGTTAGGCCGTGCATCTTGGATGCGTCTGCCAGACATTATTGGTGTTGAGTTTGTAGGTCAGCGTCAGGCAGGCATTACTGCAACGGATATCGTACTTGCTTTAACTGAATTCTTGCGTAAAGAGCGCGTAGTGGGTGCTTACCTTGAGTTCTTTGGTGAAGGTGCTGACAGCATGTCTGTGGGCGACCGTGCAACCATTTCGAACATGACTCCAGAATATGGTGCTACGGCTGCGATGTTCTACATCGACCAAAACACAATCGACTACTTACGCCTAACAGGCCGTGAAGATACTCAAGTGGCATTGGTTGAACAGTACGCAAAAGAAATCGGCCTTTGGGCATCTGACATGACCAAAGCAGAGTACCCACGTGTACTTCGTTTTGACCTATCGACAGTCACACGTAACATTGCTGGCCCATCAAACCCACATGCACGTGTTTCAACTGCCGACCTAAAAGAGAAAGGCATTGCGGGTGTCGTTGAAAACCGTTCTGATGGCTTAATGCCAGATGGTGCAATCATTATTGCTGCCATTACTTCATGTACCAATACTTCTAACCCACGTAACACTGTGGCGGCAGGTTTATTGGCACGTAAGGCAAATGAGCTAGGTTTAGTTCGTAAACCTTGGGTGAAATCATCATTTGCACCGGGTTCAAAAGCAGCTGCACTTTACCTTGAAGAAGCAGGCGTTCTAAAAGACTTAGAGCAACTTGGTTTTGGTATTGTGGCTTATGCTTGTACAACGTGTAACGGTATGTCGGGTGCGTTAGATCCGGTTATTCAACAAGAAATTATTGACCGTGACTTGTACGCAACAGCAGTACTGTCTGGTAACCGTAACTTCGATGGCCGTATCCATCCATATGCAAAACAGGCGTTCTTGGCATCTCCACCATTAGTTGTGGCATATGCAATTGCAGGTACGATCCGTTTCGACATCGAAAAAGATGCGTTAGGTCATGACAAAGACGGTAACCCGATTTACCTCAAAGACATCTGGCCATCTGATGCTGAAATTGATGCGCTAGTTAAAGAAGCTGTGAAGCCTGAACAGTTCCGTAAAGTCTACATTCCAATGTTTGACTTGGGCGAAGTTGAGCAAGCGAAGAGCCCACTTTACGACTGGCGTCCGCAAAGTACTTACATCCGCCGTCCACCATATTGGGAAGGGGCGTTGGCTGCACCACGTACTTTGGCGAACATGCGTCCACTTGCGATTTTGGGTGACAACATCACCACTGACCACTTGTCGCCTTCAAATGCGATTTTGATGGACTCGGCTGCGGGTGAATACCTTCACAAAATGGGCGTACCAGAAGAAGACTTCAACTCATACGCAACGCACCGTGGTGACCATTTGACTGCACAACGTGCAACATTTGCCAACCCGAAACTGTATAACGAAATGGTGGTTCGCTCAGACGGCACCATTAAGCAAGGTTCAAAAGCGCGTGTAGAGCCAGAAGGCGAAGTAATGCGTATGTGGGAAGCGATTGAAACCTACATGAACCGTAAGCAACCGTTAATTATTATTGCGGGTGCTGACTACGGTCAGGGTTCAAGCCGTGACTGGGCTGCAAAAGGTGTACGCCTTGCTGGTGTTGAAGCGATTGTGGCAGAAGGTTTTGAGCGTATTCACCGTACCAACTTGGTGGGTATGGGCGTGTTACCACTTGAGTTTAAACCGGGTGTAAACCGCAAGACGTTAAAACTAGATGGCACAGAGCTTTATAGCGTGATTGGTAATATCGCGCCGCGTTCGACTTTAACTTTAGTGATTGAACGTGCTACAGCGGATGGTAAAGAAGAGATTCTTGAAGTGCCTGTGACTTGCCGTTTAGATACAGAAGAAGAAGTTTCTGTATATGAAGCGGGCGGTGTATTACAGCGTTTTGCGCAAGACTTTTTAGAAGGCCAAGTGGCTTAATTTAGTCTATAGCTGATTGAAAATTATTCAAAAGAACCCTATCTTGATGATGGGGTTTTTTTATAGCTTATATTTGAGTGTATATGCGAGATTTAGGACAATTAGGTGAAAGCACCTTTGCAATGTGGTGTGCTCAAGTTGGATTAATTGCTAATGGTTCGGCAATTGATAAAACAGGATGGGACTACTATGTAGAATTCCCAATATCTTCAAATATAACTACTCATGAATTACATAAATCAGCTTTTGAATGTAAAGTTCAAGTTAAAGCAACAGATAAAAAGGATAGAAAACTCGCTATTACAGTATCAAATCTTAGACGGATGGCAACTGTGCAAATGCCAGCATTTTACGTTTTTCTAGAATTTGATGGGAAGAATGAAGCACAAAATGCATTTGTTTTACATATAGATAATGAGTTGGTTTATAAAATTCTTAAAAGAGTTCATCAAATAGAACAAAGTGAAAAAAATAAGGATTTAAATAAAAAGACAATTACTCTTACTTATAGTGAACAGCACAGACTTGAAAAATTAGATGGGGAAAATCTAAAACAAAATTTGTTGAAATATATCGGTGAAAACTATTCTGATTACATAGCTAGTAAAAATAAATATTTACAAGAGTGTGGTTTTGAGGATGGGTATGGAACAGTTCAATTTTCCCTTGAAGGTGAAGAGGGTATTCAGAGAATCATTGATGTTTCTTTAGGATTAGAAGAGGATTTAGATGTCCAAAACTTAGTTAATATTGAAAAGCGATTTGGTATCCCATCTAAAAAGTCGAATTTTGAAATACCTAAAGCAAAACTAAGTTTGAGTGTGCAACCACCAAAAAAAGGAAAAATTAGATTTAAAGAAGATAGTCTCTCTACTGGCTTAGTTTTTGATATAGATTTTTATAACTCACCTTTTAGTTTTAATGAGTTTAGGAAATTTTCAAAATTTCGAGTTGTTGGCGATTTCTTTGATATGACTTTTGAGCCATATAAAAAACAATCTAATTATAAGTTTAACTTAGGTGACGATAGGAGATTTGAGTTAAAGAAACTAAAAGATGCTATTGGCTTAATTGAATTGATGAGCAGAGATAACCAAGAATTCATTATTGAACTAATCATAGAAAATTTTGAAACTGTAGTTTCTTCATCTAAAAGTAAATTTATAAAAAGAGAGCTAAGTATATTTGATGATCTATTGAACAAGGCATTAGAAATATGTTTTCAAAGCAAAATTTATGATGAAATATTTATTTCTATTCAGGAGTTATATAATTATAGAGAAGAAATTGAACAGTTCCATACTATAATTACTAAAACAAATAAGTGTGATTTTAGAGTCGAGTGTGAGGTAGACAGTAATCACATATTCGAATTTGAGAAAACAAGTTCGACTTCGGCTATATTTTGCAGATTAGGTAGTCATGCCATAGGAGCAATTCTAACAATTATTGGTAAACCTGAGAAAATATCAAAAAATAAATTTAGGATTGATAAAGGTGAACTAATGATAGATAGAACTCTTATATTTACTCGAAGTAATGAAAATATTAATGAAGAAATTAGTAGAGTAATACAAAATACGATAAGTAAATATGCAGATGAATACGATGTTTTCTATAACTGGGATACAGATGTTGTATAAAATAAAAACATAAAAAAAGCCCGACATCCTGTCGGGCTTTTTCGTATTTGGTTGCTAGATATGACTCCTGTCGTATCTCACGCTCCTGGTGCTTGAACCTATTATTGTTGTTTTGTGTTCCGGAACATCCTGTTCCTGTATGAGTTCATATTAGAAAAAAAGCAGAGGATAGCCAATCGGCTAAATCCCTAAATCTATGTAAGATAAATCGTACAAATAACATTTTTTGCATTTATGCCATCATCATCGGGCGAAATGGACAATTGACATTCACTTTAAGTGGGTTATATTCCTGTTTAATATATATACGATTATAGGAATGTAATCATGGTAACAGCTGGCGAAAAACCCGGAACAGGCTTCTACTTCTGTGCTCAGTGCGGACATAGAGTGTTTTTAGAAATTAATACCGACCCTTTACCACCTTGCACGAAATGCTACTGCACGCAATTTAAACGTTAAGAATGAAATAATATTTGCGTTCGCATTTAACAAAAAGCCCTGTCACCTGATGGGGCTTTTTTGTTAATTTAAAAATAAGACTTACATAACAAGACCCGTGATGGGCATGAAAAGGAAACCGTTATGGAAACAATATTGGGTTTATGTATTGGCTTGGGGCTGAGCGCTGCCTGCGGTTTTCGCGTGTTTGTGCCGCTACTGGTTATGAGCATTGCAACCATGATGGGATGGTTTGAACCATCAAAAGGTTTTGAATGGTTAGCTCTGCCATCGGTGTGTTTAGCTTTAGGTGTGGCAACGGTGTGTGAAGTTGCAGCCTACTATATTCCGTGGGTCGATAATGCCTTAGACACAGTCGCGACTCCTGCGGCGATGATTGCGGGTACATTAGCGACAATGGCGGTGAGTAGCGGAGAAATGTCTCAGTTTGCCAGTTGGGCGGCAGCGATTATTGTGGGCGGTGGTACGGCAGGGGTGGGGCAAATGAGTACCGTTGCTGCACGCGGGGTTTCAACTGCAACTACGGGTGGTTTAGGGAATTTTGTCGTTGCGACAGGTGAGTGGATTGGAGCGATCTTACTTTCGGTTTCGGCCATGTTAGTGCCTGCACTTGTTGCGGTAGTAGTGCTGATTGCGATTATTTTAGCGGTACGTTGGATCCGCCATAAAAAGCAAGAACAGGCGCATAGTCCTCTATAGGCTTAGCATAAACATATTTTTAAACAGCAATAAAAAAAGCCCAACATCCTGTTGGGCTTTTTCGTATTTGGGTACTAGATATGACTCCTGTCGTATCTCACGCTCCTGGTGCTTGAACCTATTATTGTTGTTTTATGTTCCGGAACATCCTGTTCCTGTATGAACTCATCATAGGAAAAAAGAAGGAAGTCGCCAATCCGCAAAATCCCTAAAAGTTTGTAGGATAAAACGTACATTGAAACATGGTGTGAGGCGTTTTGTAGTTACAGAGGGGGCTTACTTTTATACCTAATCATTTAAGATGTTGAGAAGTATAAGAGTTGCTATTGATAACAATATGTTATGTTTAAGTTTGGTTGTAAAAAGAACAATTTTATCGGGAGTAATCAATAAATGACCGTTATGTTGGTAAAACCTCATTTAAGGTTTAAAGAGAGCTATAACAACTATATTAATGAATTGGCAGATGAAGATCGTCACCCTTTGACAACGGAGTTTGACCATACAAATTTTGAATCATTTTTGAATAAACTGAGAGATTATGAAAATGGGGAATCCCTAGAAGAAGGGCATGTTCCCAACATTACATATTGGTTAGTAGAGGATAATGAAATTATTGGCGCGTCTAACTTGCGACTTAAACTCAATGAACAGATTGAATATTGTGGTGGACATATTGGTTTAGGTATTCGTCCTTCTAAACGTGGACAGAATTTTGGCTCGAAATTGTTAGAGCTTACAATTCAGGAGGCATGGAAGCTAGGCCTAACGGAGTTACATATACATTGTTATAAATCTAATTTAGCTTCTGCAAAAACTATTCAAGCAAACAATGGTCGTCTTGATTCCGAAATTACTCTCAACCAAGTAGTTCAAAGGTATGTTGTGCATAAAACAATATAAGAATTTTCTTTAAGTTGTTTTTAAATGAACATAAAAAAAGCCCGACATCCTGTCGAGCTTTTTCGTATTTGGTTGCTAGATATGACTCCTGTCGTATCTCACGCTCCTGGTGCATGAACCTATTATTGTTGTTTTGTGTTCCGGAACATCCTGTTCCTGTATGAGTTCATATTAGGAAAAAAGCAGGGTGTCGCCAATCCGCAAAATCCTTAAAAGCTTGTAGGAAAAAACGTACAAGATCGCTTTCGATATATATTATTTTGAATTCAACTTTAGGCCCCTGTGCCGCAACAGACTTTAATCTTTTGCGCTGATTTAAAGTAATAAACCATTGCAACACAGAGATAAAGAGCTAAGCCAAACGCTTAGCCCAGACTACTTTTGTCACACCGCTGCATGACGCTAAAGAAAGTAGGGGCAAAGTCCCGTGGGAGAACAGGACTTTGCAAACTGACATGTTTAAGCTGCTGCATGAGCTTAGGGGAGTAGGTTTGTTCAAGTCGCTGATAAATACATCCACAACTGGTCTTAGTGTGTCCACCCGACAGGCAAATTTTTTCAAACTCCTGCTGAGTATGTAAGTTACAACCCGAAATTCCCAAGCTCGCTACAACCAAACTTAAAGCCATAATAGATTTATAAATTGTCATATTATTCTCATAATGATTTATATCTATGAGTAGAATAAAAATATAATTTGTTTTAAGGCTTAAAATAATTTTTGGGTAATAGTTAATCCTCCAATGTATGTAGGAAAATAAAATAATTAAATTTTTAAAATAAAAATAATTTATAAATTTAAAAACTAGGCAATAAAAAACCTAAATTTTAAATAAATAAAATGATTAAGCAGGAGAGGGAATAAGTTTGAAAAGTGTCATGGTCAACTCCTTATAATTTATGGAGTCCTACCACCAGATTACCGCGAATTAATTTATGGTGGTAGAACGAAAGGGGGTTGACAGACTGGACTCGTAGAACCAGCACGCACGGGGCGTCCCCCTCCCGTCCTGAACTGCACCCCATAAGTTAGACTTTTAAAACTTATGAGGTGTGCTCTATGCCAATTCCGAAGCATTCAAAAGAGTTAAAATTAAAAGTCATTCAAGCTTATTTAGAGGGAAGTAAAGGATATAAAATCCTTTCACAAGAATTTAATGTAGATCTCCAAACCATCCGCTTATGGATTGAAAACTATAAGGCACAAGGTGAAGATGGCCTGAATGTTAAAACTAAAAAAACCTACACTCTTCCGAATTTAAAATCAAGGCTGTACAAATGCTTCTTGATAAGATACCGGTAAGAGAAGTTAGAAGACGGTTAAATCTGAGCGGGACGTCAATTTTAAGAAGGTGGCTAGCTCAGTATCATAAAGAAGGGATTGCTGGGTTTAATACCACGAGGATTTATACCAATATGCTTAAACAAGATAAAACTAAAATAACCAAGTCTGTAAAAGATGACAAAGATAAATCTCAGCAGGAGCTCATTGATGAAGTGACCGCTTTACGAGCAGAGGTTGCCTTTTTAAAAAAGCTAAAAGCCTTAAAACTGAAGCAACGTACCTAAATTCAATTTCTACTGCAGACAGTGTTCAAGTTATTTCAGAATTAAGGCAAATTTATCCATTAAAGCTCTTACTCAGTATTGCCAAGATCGCTCGTAGTACTTATTTCTATCACATGAAAGCTGTACGCTCTAAGGATAAATATACTGAGTTAAAACAGCAGATCAAGTCCATATATCACAAGCATAAGGGATGCTATGGCTATCGTAGAATTACTCTTGCTCTGAAAAGTACAGGAATAATAATCAACCATAAATGTGTATATCGTCTTATGAAAACTATGGGACTTAAATCACGTATCAGAGCACTAAAATATCGCTCATATAAAAGTGGTTGTGTCGGGATGGTGGCCGATAACATTATGCAACGGCAATTTAAAGCGAACCGTCCCAACCAGAAATGGGCAACTGATGTGACGGAATTTAATGTTAACGGTGAAAAACTTTATCTATCACCAATTATAGATTTATTTAATGGGGAAATTATTACCTTCCGGATCCAACGTAAACTCAATTATGAGTTAGTGAAAGATATGCTCATTCATGCTTTAGCTAAACTTAAGCGACATGAGAAACCAATTCTCCATTCAGATCAAGGATGGCAATATCAAATGGCTCATTATCAACAGCAATTAAAGCAACATGGTTTAATTCAAAGTATGTCTCGTAAAGGAAATTGCTTAGATAATGCTGTAATAGAAAGCTTCTTTGGAATATTAAAATCGGAGTGCTTTCATGGTGAAAAATTTCAATCAACTGATGAGTTAGAGAAAACTATACGAGAGTACATTCATTATTATAATCATGAGAGAATCAAGGTGAAGCTACAAGGTTTATCCCCTGTACAATATAGAAACCAGTTTTTAAAAACTGCTTAAC
>NZ_JFXG01000013.1:0-94542 GCF_000588015.1 Acinetobacter sp. 1294243 | reverse complement strand
TAAGGTACACCAACCTGACGAGAAAGAAGGATGTGTTCACGAGTTTGTGGCATTGGACCGTCAGTCGCAGCACACACAAGGATCGCGCCGTCCATCTGAGCAGCACCAGTAATCATGTTTTTAACGTAATCGGCGTGGCCCGGGCAGTCAACGTGCGCGTAGTGACGAATTGGAGAATCGTATTCTACGTGTGAAGTATTAATTGTAATACCACGTGCTTTTTCTTCAGGTGCTGAGTCGATTTGTGAGTAATCTTTCGCTTCACCGCCGTAAGTTTTTGCACAAATTGTTGCAATCGCAGCAGTTAAAGTTGTTTTACCATGGTCAACGTGACCGATTGTGCCCACGTTTACGTGTGGCTTATTACGTTCAAACTTAGCCTTAGCCATGTTTATAGTCCTCGTTTACGTCGAACACAATTCTGAGCAAAAACTCAGCATCGACATATCGCCTAAAAAATCAAACACCCAATACTTGAAAAGCAGACTAATAAGCCTGCTTTTTAAATCTTTGTAGAAAATCTACTAAACTGTATCTGGAGCTCTTATCGAGATTTGAACTCGAGACCTCTCCCTTACCAAGGGAGTGCTCTACCACTGAGCTATAAGAGCGATTATCCTTCGATGGAGCGGGAGACGAGGATCGAACTCGCGACATGCAGCTTGGAAGGCTGCCGCTCTACCAACTGAGCTACTCCCGCACTGTGTTGGCATATATACCACTTCAATCGAAGTTAATGGTGGTGAGAGAAGGATTCGAACCTTCGAAACTTTCGTAGCGGAGTTACAGTCCGCCCCCTTTGACCGCTCGGGAATCTCACCATATCACACTTATTTCAGTGTTGTTCTTTACTTCACAACTACACACCTTTAAGATGGTGCCGGCACACGGATTCGAACTGTGGACCTACTGATTACAAGTCAGTTGCTCTACCAACTGAGCTATGCCGGCTCTTCTTAGTGTTTCGTACGTTTCGTATCGGAACGGTGTGCAGTTTAGCAAAACTTCCAAACGATGCAAGCGGTTTTTTTAAAAAAACCGCTAAAAACTCATAAAATCAATCCGTTTGATGATAATTCAACCGCTTTGATCACTGCGCGAGCTTTTATTTGCGTTTCATTCCATTCAGATTCAGGATTTGAGTCCGCAACCAGACCTGCTCCAGCCTGTACATAGACCTTTTTATCTCGAATAACACAAGTACGGATTGCAATCGACATATCCATTTCGCCGTGCCATCCTAAATATCCCACTGCCCCACCAAACACACCTCTTTTCACAGGCTCAACTTCATCAATAATTTCCATTGCACGAATTTTTGGTGCACCCGATAAAGTACCTGCTGGGAAAGTTGCTTTAAATACATCTAGCGCATCGATATCGTCACGAACTTCGCCTTGCACATTTGAGACAATGTGCATGACATGTGAATAGCGTTCAATCACCATTTGATCCGTTACTTGGACCTTACCTATTTTAGAAACTCGCCCAACGTCATTTCGGCCAAGGTCAATCAACATTAAATGCTCTGCGATTTCTTTTTCATCAGAAAGTAAGTCTTTTTCTAAAGCAAGATCTTCTTCTTTAGTTTTTCCACGTGGTCTAGTACCTGCAAGAGGGCGCACTGTCGCAATACCATTTTCTAAACGAGAAAGAATTTCTGGCGACGACCCTACAATATGGAATGGCTTTTTATCAGTAATCGTTTGTCCTTGTACCAAGAATAAATAAGGCGATGGGTTTAAATGACGTAAAGCACGATAAACCTGTAAAGCCTCCCCATCGAAATCAGAAACCATACGCTGCCCTGGAACAACCTGCATCACATCACCAGCACGTATATATTCTTTAACTTTTTCGACTGTCTCTAAGAATTTCGTTTTACCAGTAATTGATTCAAAATGTGGAGGTGTATGCGGCTTAGCTTGCAAACTAACTGGAGTAGCTAACAACTGTTCCAATTTATCTAATTTTTGCTGAGCGTCTTCATAAGCATTACTCTGCTCTGTATCCGCATGCACAATTAGAAATAAAGTATCTTTAAGGTTATCAAAAACAATGACTGTCTTTGATAGCATTAACCATAAATCCGGCAATGTAATTGGGTCAGCTGTAGGAACATTCTTTAAACGCGGCTCGATATAACGGACTGCATCATAGCCTAAATAAC
This sequence comes from Acinetobacter sp. 1294243, assembly GCF_000588015.1. NCBI lineage: Bacteria > Pseudomonadati > Pseudomonadota > Gammaproteobacteria > Moraxellales > Moraxellaceae > Acinetobacter > Acinetobacter sp. 1294243. The sequence continues at coordinate 92,372 of NZ_JFXG01000013.1, read as the reverse complement.
CCACTAATCCGCCAGTAAAACTTGGTAAGTTTGGCAAGAGCTCAGCAGATGGCACTTTAAATTGCTTCTGAAATTCACGAATATACTGAAATGGGTCTTGGCAATCTTGTTGAGTAATTGAACCATCAGCATGTTGTATAGACAGAACACCTGCATTACATGAGAAAACCGTCGACTCACCTAAACCAATCATAGAATAGCGCGCCCAATTTTCGCCACCTTCGACGGACTCAAATAAATAAGCTTGCGTGTGGTCTTTAAAACGAGCGAAAACAGATAAAGGGGTTTCTGTATCTGCTAAGCGTTGGCGATAAACTGGAATCGTGTTGTAACCAGCAGCCTTGAGTTGCTCAAATTGCGCTAATGTTGTCATGAATTTTCTCTAATATGGTTTCGATTTAAAAGTGTGTTTTTCTAGATTCGGTTTAGACACGCCATCGAAAAACCATACGCTTATTCATTCTGATCTCCATTTCATTCATTAGATAATTAACTCAGCAAGACTATCAACAACTTGCTGAGGTTGGCAATCATAGATATTTTCTCCATGATTATAGCCATAGCTAACCACAATACAATCAATTCCAGCACGACGCGCAGCCTCAATATCATTACTTGAATCGCCAATCATTAATGATTGTGAAGCAGATATTTTTAGGCTTTGCATGCAATGCAATAATGGCAATGGATGAGGCTTTCTCTCAGGTAGGCTATCCCCGCCAAGTACGACTTGAAAATATGGAGAGAGCTGTAAAGCATCAAGCAAACCTTGGGCAAGTTGTACAGGCTTATTGGTAACACATGCCATTTGTATGTTCAAAGTTTTACAATGTTTTAAAAACTCGGTTACACCAGGATAAATTTGAGTATTTACACAGAGTTCTACACTATATATATCAATAAATTTTTGTAATAAGACTTTATGTTGTTCAGGATCTAATTTTCCAAAAATATGAAGCAGAACACTTTCACAGAGTTTTGAAGCTCCTTTACCCACCCATTCTCGTATTTGGACTTCTGTTACCAATGGCCAACTTAGCGCCTCTAAACTTAAATTCATAGACCGATACAAATCAGCAGCAGAATCAACCAACGTCCCATCTAGATCAAATAAAATTAAATCGCGCTTACTTAGTTGTGCAACAGACATCTTTTTTCTACTCAAAATTAAAAAGGCATGCGTTTAGCATGCCTTGATTGTAAAAGCAGCAACGGATTATTTAAAGAATAACCATGCCAATACAGCTAAAATTACTAAAATAATAATAGTGATTAAACCAACTGAGGCATTCTTTTGTTGCTCTTTTTCTTCAGCAACACGAGAAACTGGCTCATCAAAAGCAATAGGCGTTTGCTGTTGTGCATTGATATCCACACCTTCTGGAATAGGTGCAGGTTTTGGAATAGAAATATTCTGCGGCGTACCATCGCGACGAACTTCGACTTCTGCAGCGCGCTCTGCAAGGCTCGGCATTCCTTGATCGCTTAAATCTGGAGAGGATGTCGTATGTACAGGCTCGGCTACAATTTCAGGTAATTCCGTGATTTTCTGTGCAGGCGCTAGTACAGAAAATTTAAAACTAGCAAACTGAACAATATCACCATCATGTAGCTGCTTTTCTTGCTCAATACGAATATCGTTTACAAATGTGCCATTCGATGAATTAAGGTCTTGCACCCATAGTGCTTGATCTTTTAGAAGCAATGCAGCATGGCGACGTGAAATTTCAGCAGCTTGCAACAATACATCGGCATCTTGATGACGCCCTACCAACATATCACGATCAACATTAATTTCTTGGCCAGTAATTTCACCAGTAATTGCTTGTAGTTTCCAAGTCATGCGTATGTCCTATTCATTTTTTATCAATCATAACATGCTACTACTGTGCTGTGCTTGGGCGCAGTGTCGTTGTTGTTACTGTATTTTTAGTACGATTAACTTCAGGATCAGGTAACTGTAAAGTTTGCTTTTGCACTGCTGGCTCTACGGCTACAGGTGTAGTTACCGTCGAGGTTTTTCCACCTGAAGGAACCTGTTGATAGTTTTTCGGCTGAGAGGCAATACTAGGTGGTGTCATCTTTTGATTATAGACATCATCAACCTGCTCAGGCAGTTTTGCAAAATTGCCGTTTTTATCCATAGCCAATTGCAAGCTATAAAGCTGGCTATAGCGCTGCTGAGACAAACGGCGCACATCATTTGCATCACCCACAATTGTTGGGTGGATAAAAACAAGAAGGTTACGCTTCACATTACTTCGAGTATCCGAGCGGAATAATCTACCTAAGTATGGAATACTGCTTAACCCAGGAATACCTTGACGGTTAAATTCAACATCATCAGATACTAAGCCACCCAAGACTACTGTCTGTCCATGCTCAGCCAATACAGCTGTTTTTATAGCACGTTTGTTTGTAATCAAATCGGCAGCCTGCCCCTTACTCGCCTGAACATTTGAAACTTCTTGTTCAATTTCAAGTCGAACTGTGCCATTTTCACCTATGTGAGGTATAACTTTTAATGTCACCCCCACATCTTTACGTTCAACCGTGGTGTATGGGTTGATCCCCGTACTGTTTGTAGTGACCGATCCTGTTACAAATGGAACGTTTTGACCGACAACAATATAAGCTTCTTCATTGTCCATCGTTACAATAGAGGGGGTAGACAATAAATTAGAAGCTGTATTCTCTTTTAAAGCTTGAATTAAAGCTCCATAAAGCTGGCGAGAACCATCCGCACCCTCTTTATACTTCCCTAATGCAATTGAACTACCGGCTCCAATTGCACTTCCCAAACCAGAAGCACCGCCAGTTAAGTAACCTGCTGCCAATGAAGCCAGACTTGAACCTGCATTGGTAAAGTTAATTAGACCAATACCACTATTAATGTCACCAAGTGCCCATTGCACCCCTAATTGATCGGCATCTTTACCTGAAACCTCAATAATCGCAGCTTCAATCAGAACTTGCTGACGACGAACATCAAGCTGCTGAATAGCAGATTCAATTTCGCGCATTAATTGAGGATCTGCCTTAACCACTAACGAGTTTTGGGCATTATCCGCAATAATGCTTACCCCATTTTGGCTAAAGCTAGAGATACTGTTCTGATTATTATTGTTCGAATTACCATTTAAATTAATAGATGGCGTAGAAATTGAACTACCATTTGAACCAGAGGTATTTGAACTGGAATTCTGGTTATTACCCATCAAATTATTGATCGGATTCGATGAATTAGAAGAACTGTTATTACTATTTGACGAAGAAACAGCTTGTCCTGTTACGAGGCCTTGCAAAATCTCAGATAAATTTTTTGCACTTGCATATTTCAATCGAAAAACTTTTAAACCACCTAAACGGTCGGCCGAAGGCACATCCAGCATTTCAATCATGTGGCGAATACGCTTACGCGTTTCAGGATCACCCTTAACTAAAATACGATTGGTTCGATTGTCTGCAATAATACGGATACGTGCACCATTAAAATCTTTAGATGCTCCCGTAGCACTCATGGCCTCAAGTTGAGTAATGATTTCTTCCGCTTGGCTCGATTGAAGGTTTATTGCCTCAATATCATTCTGGCCAGTACCATCTAGATTACGAATAATATTTTCAAGTTGATAAATATTTGCCGCACGGTCCGAAACAATCAGTGCATTAGTCCCTGCAATTGCAGCCATATGTGCAAATTGCGGCATTAATGGACGAAGTGCTGGAATTAAATCATTAGGATTGGTATTTTCAAGCCAAATGACTCGGGTAACAATCTGATCACCACGCAATTTATTTCGCGAGTCGTAAGGAATTCCCGAATTTTTAACATTGCTATCTGGAACCAGCTTAATAGTGTTACCCGAAGGAATTGCCACTACCCCATTCACATTTAAGACCCCAAGGAATAGGTCGTAAACTTCATTTTTATTGAGGGGTTTATTCGATATTACTGTGACGTTACCACGCACTCGTGGATCTACTGCAAAGTTTTTACCCGTAATGTCTGCCACTTCATTAATAAAAGCAGTTAAGTCAGCATCACGTAAATTGATCTTCCATGTTTGGGCATAGACGCTGCTGCTCACTGTCGCAATCAATGGGGCTGCTGCAAGTAATGCCCAAAGTGGACGTTGATGATTCAATAAAGCCATAACTTGCGATAATTCCTAACTCTTATGGTGACGTGTTATCACTAAAAATTTTGTTGTATGGTCATCACTTGATCACCACGTTTTATTTCTATTTTCACTTGCCCAGCTCGGCGAGCCTGTTCAAGTAACTGCACATCCGTTTGTCCCTGCCCAACCGTTTGACCGTTTAAAGAAACAATCCGATCACCCGGCCTTAAACCTAACTTATTTCGAAGCGCAGTGGGTGTACGTTCTGTAACTTCAAAACCCTCACTGGAGTTCCCACTAACACCCATGTCACGTAGATATTGTTCACGGTTGCCTTGCATTTGCTGAATGGCCTGTCCTAACGCCTCTTGAGCCGTATTAACAGGTGCCGATGATTGAGGCGCAGTAGCAGTTGGCTGTGAGGCATCTGGTGTCATAGGCTGATACAAACCATTTGGCAAACCTTTAAACTGGAGTTCACGAGTACTTCCATTACCTTGACGCAATATCACATGATCCCAATAAACTTCTACTAACTGATAAGAGGTAGAACCTATTGTTTCTCCTACACGATATCGGTCAGCAATATTATCTAGCTTAATAACAGCCGAAGAAAAACGGTTCGGATAGCCCAGCATTACGCCTTGTAATTCTAGGTTGACATTTTCCTGAGCCGCATTGGCTGAAGGTTCATTAAAAAGCGAAAAATTACTAATGTTAGGAGTTTGCGGCTGCTGTGATCCTAACTCGACTCGATCAAACTGCATCATTTGAGGAGGAGCAATTACCCACCAAAATAATGAAGCTAATTTCCAACACAACCATAAAACCAAAAAGGCAAATACAACTACACTTAACCGGTCTAATTTTTGCCACTGTAATTGCTGTAATTTTTCAATCCATACTTTCATTAGTTACCCCCTTGTATTAAGGGTTGACGAGAACTAATGACAAACGTATCTAAACCAGCTTTTCCATCATAAGATGGGATATTCAGTAATAACCTTTGGGTAAGCTGTACATCAAGCATCATGTTGGCATCTAATAAAAGATTCGCCATTTTTTGACTGCGTTGATCACGTATATCAACTTGTAATTGTCCATTCTGATCCGTTAATTGCCCATTTAAAGAAGGCATATTCATACGGTCTTGACGATCACCAATATTATAAATTAAAGCACCACCACCCCAATGTAATTGACCATCAACTGCTGCGAACCCCTGCTCTTTCTTATAATTAAACTCAATATCTTTCAGTTGAATGCTGTTCGCAGGCCATTGCCAATTCACAATTTGTTTTAATGTTTCAGGTGCTACCTGACCATTCATAGCCTTTACAATTACTTTTTTCCCTACACCATAGCCCATTACCCCAGATAATTGGGTATTTCCACTATGGATATCTACATCAGCAGCGAACCTCAATAAAAACAGGTCTAGAGGTCTAGTTTTCCAATGAATCGAGCCTCTCAAAGTACCACGCCGCCAATCTGCTTGGCCTTGCCAGATATTTCCACTTACATTGTGTAGAGTTTGATTATTCTTTGAAAATTTAGAAATAAGCCACGTCGCCGGGATCTGTAAAATAATAAAAATTAAAAATGCAATGAGGGCAAAAAACCACCACTTCCATTGCTTAGACTTTTTCTTCATTCAGCCTTACCAACATGCAAATTATCGTCCTTATTTTGAGAGTAGCTCCCTAGTCTGACATTATGCATACTTTTTCAACATCGCCAATTCACTTCATATAAAAAAACCAAGCAATCAGGCTTGGCTTCGATATTAAGACTATAAGTTGAACGTATGACAAAATCATGAAAACTTGACGCTCAATGAACTAAATGCACATTTGATCTCAACAATTCATTTAAAGAGCAATTTAAACACTCAATTTTTAAATAATATTCATAGCAAAATTTTGAGATATTTTTATCAATAAAAAAGCCAAGCAAATTTGCTTGGCTTTTAAAAATGGCAATTTGATTAGATTAAGAAATCTTCAAGTTTTGCGCCTTTTTCAATTTCAGCAACTAACCAGCGTGGTTGTTTACCGCGACCAGTCCAAGTCTCTTCAGCATTGTTTTTGTTGCGGTAACGAGGCTCAACAGATTTACGAGTTGTTTTCTTACGTTTTTGAGCACCAAACTCAAGAAGTTGTTCAACACTGAAACCTACATTTTCAGCAATCTCGATAATTTGATTATAAGCATCTTCGATTGCTTGATCTTTTTTACTTGCAATTAAAGCTTCTGCTTCTTCTTGTAAGCGCTTTAACTCTTCAACAGATAATTCACTGATATCCGGTTTCATTAATAAATACTCCAGTCTTACAGACAATTCAAAATAATACAGACAAAATTTAAAAACATAAAATCAAGACCAATATTATTTATAATCTATTCAATAAGCAATAGTTTGAAAGCCGTGTTCATCAGAATAACCAAAAAAATTACCTTTTAATTACATTACCAATTATAAATGAAATATATTTTATTAATATTTATTTAAGATAAATGTATTAAGTCATGCCCAACTGATTTTTCTAGCTCAATAATTTTTTGTTTTATTTCCTGTGGTATTTCACATTTCCGTTCTGTTAATTTATCTACGCATACCATAACAGCTTCACCAGTAGCGACTATTTGTTGTTGGGTTTCACTCCACAATATATAAGCCATACGGAATGCGCTATTACGGAGCTCTTCCACGCGAACACCAACTTTCAATACGTCAGGATAAAAAACAGGCTTTAAATATTTACACTGGCTTGAAGCTACAACGGTATATAAATGTGGGGTTAATATATTGATTGCTTCCATATATAAAATACGTGAGCTTTCAATATATCGATAATATTGTACATTATTGACATGACCGAAAGCGTCCATATCTCCCCACGCTACTTTCTGTTCATATATTATTGGGTAGACAGACAGTTCTTTCATTTTTACCTCATATTTTAAACTTTAAAAAATTTGCATCATTTTCAAAGATTAGATTTAACTGTTTGATTAACACGTCATCTTCTTTAAGCGTAGACTTAATACGTAAATAGCTCATTAAAATATTATCTTGATATAATGATAATAATGTTTCAGCTTCTGTTTGACGTCCAGTTGCCATATAGACATGCCATTTTGCAAAGGTTAAAACTGGCAAATTCATATATTGATTTTCAAATTGAATAATTTTTTCTTCAACATCGGCATAGTCTGGAACTTGTTTAAGCAACTGTTGCTGAAACCATAGATAAAACACTTCTGGGTCAAACTGCTCTTTTAACAAATGTAGCGTTAAGGCCGCATGCTGCATGCTCATATCTGGCATACGTGCTAATAGTTTTAGCCATAATAACTTACTGCTATAAGGTCGAGTTTGAATCTCAGACTCTAAATCCAAATAACGTTGCTGTAAGGCATGTAAGTCATCGATAGACGCTTGGTCAAATTGCTGAAGAAGCTGCTGTAACCATAAATCACGGTGTTCTGCATCTAGCAAACCGTATTTCATAGAACGTAAATATACCCATGGATGTTGCAGCGCTAATTGCCCCCATAAAGCCGTTAATCTTTGCTGGTAAGCAGTTTCTATTTCTTGTAACCACGGTGATAACTGGTGTTGATATAAAAATTCGAGATGAGTTAATGCACGATCGGCTTCATTTTCGGCTAAAAAGATTTCAATTCGCTGTAACTCTGCCAATTCAAATGCCATCGGTGGTGATTGATCGAGAGCAGCCAATGCTTTTGGATAGTCCCCACTTAAAACCAGAAACTTGGCATCAATAATATTTTTTAAAAGCCCTGATTGAGTAAAAACACGTTCAATAAATACACGTTGATCTTCGGCCGCTTCTAATAACCAAACAATACCTAATTGTTCATAGGGATGAAGGTTTTTAAACTGGAAGATGTTTTCACTTTTTCTTTGTTCACGAGATGAATAACGTTTAATCCACAGCCACAAGAGTTGAGCAATAAAACTCATCACTACAAAAGTAAGAGTTAATCCCCAGACATTTGTTTGCAGCTGCAATTGTCGCCAGTAAATATAGACATACCCCATTCCATAGCCATAACTAAATAAAGCTAGGGCTGCAAAGAGTATTAAGCTGATTACGAAATAAACCCACAGGAGGTGTTTCATATATCCTCCTTATGAGCCGATTAGCCCAAGTGTAGAGAGTTTAGGAACTGGCACCACAGATAAATGTGCCACTTTAGCAATACGTTTTTTTAACTGCTGACTGGTTGCATCAGGCATTTCATCTAACTTTTGCATCACAGATTGCAACTCATTTTGATACTCAGTCATTTTTCCTTGATTGAGTGCCTGTTCGGCAATCAACAATCTTAATTGCACTTCTTTAAGCACAACGCTTCGACTCATTAAATTAATAGACGGCGTTTCTACTTTTTCTATACGGAACCACTTTTCCCACCAAGACACAGTCTCGGATTGATCCATTTCAAGTTTAGGCTGGGCTAAGGCTTGTTGAATATTCTTATCAATGTTCTGTAATAAATCATCGATTAATTGATGACGTTGATTTTGAGCCAAAGTGAACTGTTGAACTGCCTGTTTATCCTGCTCGAGCGATTGATTCAAGCTATGCTGCAATGCAGGAGCAATTTCATAGTGTACAAGCGATTGCTGTAACTGATTTAATTGATCAACTGCATAAATCAACTGCTGCTGATCAATCGCAAATTGAATTAAATCTAACTTTTGTTTAATTAAAACTGTAGGTGCAATACCTGTCGGTGGAGCATCTGGTTGAGCTACTGAACTCGTTTTATTCCCTGTACTTACGGGTTGATTCTGCAACTGTCGCTGTAAAGCAACCAATTGATCATTTAAATTGGCATAGTGCTGTTCTGATTGCAGCAGACTTTGTTTAAGCTCGGGAACAGTACGAGAAATTTGCCACATATCGTAACTGAGCTTAGCCAACCAAGCTACGCCCAGTAAAATGATGATAGAAACAAGTTTTCTCATACGAATCCTTATAATGCCTGAATGTGATGAATCATCCCCGAAGGCGATAAATTTTCAAGTTGAATAATGTGAAAATGAGCCTGTTGCTGATCGCGATACTCTTTAACAATTTGAAAAAGACGAGGTCCTAAAACCAGATATACACCATCAGGTTGTACATTATTTTTTGAACAAAGCTCTAACCAATATTTCCAGCTCGCTTCACTGGTAATTAAGACGAGCCATTTATTTAAATTATAATTTGAATTCTGTGTCAGATGTTTGAATGTAGAATATGAAGCTTCTGGGCATTGCCGATGATATAGAACAAAATTTAAAATCTCAATTCCTTGTTGTTGCAAGGTCTCCATCATAAATTGGCGTCCACCTTCTCCTCGCCAAAAAGCCACACTACCCGTCTGTTGCATATTGTGCAGAATAGGTAGGTTCAACATTCCTTCAGAAGTTTCAACATCTGGGATATGTGCTTCTATTCCATATTCGTTTAGACAATTGGCTGTTGCTTGCCCTACAGCAATCCACTGAATATGCTTTAAATCGCTAACTTTTAAACCGCTTTTTACTAAATACTCCATACCCACTTCAACAGCGGTTGGGCTGACGACCACAACAGCTTGCGCCTTAATTAACTGTTGGTAAAGCTGAAGTAAGTGTTCAGAAAAGGGTTTTGCAACGAGCTCTAAAAGGGGTAAAGACTCAACCTGATAACCTTCATTTTGCAAAGCTTCTGTTAATTCAGCTGCACGCGTATCAGGTCGAGTATTAATAAACAACATGGTTTAGTAGAGGGCCTTTAATAGCTCGCCAGCACCTTGATCAAGTAAGTTTCGAGCAAGGTTTTCACCCAATTGCTGAGCATTATTGGCTTCATCTGTTAGTTCAGCACGTAATAATGTTTGGCCATCAGGGCTTCCAACACGACCTTCGATATGGATTTGACCATTTTGTAGTGTGGCATAACCTGCAATTGGGACCTGACAACCACCTTCAAGATAGGCATTAAATGCACGTTCAGCACGTACACAAACATCAGTTTCTTCGTGTAATAAAGGTTGAATTAAAGCCAATACATCTTGGTCAGCTGCACGGCACTCTAAACCCAATGCACCTTGTCCCACAGCAGGCAAACTAATATCTGGTGTCAAACAATGACGGATACGTTCTGACAAACCTAAACGCTTCAAACCAGCACTGGCCAGAATAATCGCATCGTATTGACCTTCATCTAGCTTCGCCAAACGTGTGCCAACATTTCCACGCAAGTCAATAATTTGCAAATCAGGACGTTGTTTTAAAATCTGAGATTTTCGACGCAAGCTTGATGTACCGACTTTTGCACCTTGTGGTAAATCAGCGAATTTTTCAAACTGATTTGAAACAAAAGCATCTAACGGATCTTCACGTTCGCAAATTACTGCTAAAGTTAAACCTTCAGGCAAAGCCATTGGGACATCTTTCATTGAATGTACGGCTAAGTCTGCACGCCCATCTAAAAGTGCTGCTTCTAATTCTTTAACAAACAGCCCTTTGCCCCCAATTTTTGCTAAAGGCGTATCTAAAATTTTATCGCCCTGCGTGACAAATTTAACCAGTTCCACCGTTAAATCAGGGTGAAGCTCCTCTAAACGGGCACGAATATGTTCTGCCTGCCAAAGAGCAAGTGGGCTTTGTCGTGTAGCAATTTTCAAGGTTTTCATAAATTCAAGCATGGGCTGGTCAAACAATACACCCTAAACTTAACTTGATCCCTTAAAATTGCAAGTAAAATCTCGCAAGTCCAAGATAACTCTTTTAAATTTAGAGCTGATGAATTCGCTCTCTAAGCGTAGACAAATGTCGACGGCTCACTGAAAGTCTTTCATCAAGGCCTCGCAATCTAACCTGATATTGACCCGAACTGATCAGTTCCAGCCCATCTAAATATGCAACTGCAACCAATGCATTTCGATGAATACGAATAAACTGATCTGCAAATTCGGTTTCAAGCTCTTTTAATGTTTCATCTATTAATACACTGCCATTTTTATGTCTCACAGTGACATATTTCTGATCTGCTAAAAAGTAATAGATATTTTCAACAGGAATCAGTTCAACCCCGCGATAGGTTTTTGCGGCAATTTGATGACGCTGTGTTTTTAAATCTTGTAAAAGCTCAGAATTCGGTAATGCATTGAGTTGTGCTTGAGTAAGTTGGGTTAACTGACCTAAAGCTTGCTCAAGTTCAACTGGATCAATCGGTTTAAGAAGATATGCTTGAGCCTGAGCTTTAAAAGCTTCCAATGCATGCTGATCGTAGGCGGTACAAAATACAATCGCAGGTCGAGGATTTAGCTGACTTAACTGTTCTGCACAGACAAGCCCATTCATACCTGGCATTTGAATATCAAGTAAGATTACATCCGGTTGATGAAGCCGTGCCTGTTCCAAGGCCTCTTGTCCATGATGAGCCGTTGATACAACCTCATGTCCCATCTTTGAAACTAAACGTGATAAACGCTCCACTGCAAGTGGTTCATCATCACAAATTAGCACCTTCATTCATCCTCCTTGTCACCGTTAACTTGGTCCATTTTTTTATGGTTAACTCTGACTGACTTATTATTTTGTTTGATATTGATAGCTCATAATAGTGGTATATAAAGCTTCACCTTTATAAACCTGAAATCTAACGGTGTTCCCATAATACGCTTTCAGGCGCTGCTTAACATTTTCAAGAGCGATTCCATGCCCTTTCCGTGAATTTATTGTATCGTCTGTATATGGGTTGGTAATGACTATACTGACCTGATTTTGCAATATTTCAACCAATACCCCTATGGTTGCTTTACCCATCATTGGTTCTACCCCATGAAAAATACTATTCTCTAACAAGGGTTGTAATGTCAATAAAGGAATAGTGATCTGTTTTAATTGCACAGATGAAAGCTCGATCTTCCAGTCTATTTTTAAACGTTCTCCCAAACGGACCTGTTCAATCATTAAATATTGTTTACTCAGCTCGATTTCTTCATGCAGACTCACCAATTTTAATTCTTGGAAACTCGCGCGAAATAACCGCGACAAACTGATGAGCATGCTTTCTGCTTTATCTGGATCTATCGCAATTAAACTCACCACATTATTTAAACTATTAAATAAGAAGTGAGGATGAATTCGTGCTTGCATGGCCTGAATACGGGCATTTAACTCGGCATATTGCTGATGCAACCATTGTTCCCTGACATATAAATAACGTAAGCAGAAAGCCCCGAGTAATATTCCATAGCTTAGATATAAAGGTACATTGGTAAAATAAACACTCCAGTCCTGCGTTAAAGAAGCATGTTTATTTAAAAGACTAAACTGAAAAAAATTACTGATTAAAGTGGTCAAAACAACAATACTTTGCAGCATGACAAAACCAATAGCCAAAGCAAATTCTTGACGTAAGCTGCTAAAAAAACCTTGAAAGCGTTCAACCAATGCAAAAAAGGACAATATTACCCAGTTAATAAAAACGATGTATTGAAAAAGCCTTCCCCCGCTTAAGGCTTGCCAAGACTGCGCTTCAGCCAATGCCAAAACCAGTGCCAAAACATTACTTGCGATAATTAATTCGAATAAGTGTTGCCAACGCCCGCTTTTCGTAAAAAAATAGGAGGAATTTTGATTTCGGTATGCTGTAGGAAACAACTTTGTTTGTTGAGCTTCGGCAAGTGATATACTCTTTTTTATTTTACTGAGCCACCATGACCACATCTTCAAATCCCCCTAATTCAGTAACCCCAGACCAAACCTCAGGTATGTGGGGTGGTCGTTTTTCTGAAGCGACGGACGCTTTTGTAGCCGAATTTACCGCCTCTGTTCAGTTTGACCAACGTTTTTATAAGCAAGACATCGCTGGTTCGATTGCGCATGCTACCATGCTTGCGAAAGTTGGCGTACTCACAGAAGCAGAACGCGATGACATTATTGAAGGTTTAAGCACCATTCGCTCAGAAATTGAGGCTGGAAACTTTGAGTGGCGCATCGATCTTGAAGATGTTCACATGAACATTGAATCACGTTTGACTCAACGTATTGGCATTACAGGTAAAAAATTACACACAGGCCGTAGCCGTAACGATCAGGTTGCAACTGATATTCGTCTTTACCTGCGCGACGAAATTGATGATATTTTAAAATTATTAGAACGTTTACAAAAAGGCTTGTTAGGCTTGGCTGCCAAAAATGTAAATACAATTATGCCAGGCTTTACACACCTACAAACTGCTCAGCCTGTGACTTTTGGTCATCACTTGTTAGCATGGTTTGAAATGTTAGTACGTGACACTGAACGTCTTCAAGACTGCCGTAAACGTGTTAACCGCATGCCACTTGGTTCAGCTGCTCTTGCTGGTACAACTTATCCGATTGACCGTGCTTATACAGCAGAACTTTTAGGTTTTGAAGCTGTATCTGAAAACTCTCTTGATGCTGTATCTGACCGTGACTTTGCCATCGAATTTAATGCGGCGGCTGCACTTATTATGATGCATTTATCACGTATGTCAGAAGAGCTTATTCTTTGGACTTCTGCACAGTTCAAATTTGTGAATATTCCTGACCGCTTCTGTACTGGTTCTTCAATCATGCCACAGAAGAAGAATCCGGATGTTCCAGAACTTATTCGTGGTAAATCTGGCCGTGTATTTGGTGACTTAATTAGCTTACTTACGCTCATGAAAGGTCAACCATTGGCATACAACAAAGATAACCAAGAAGACAAAGAACCTTTATTTGATGCAATCGATACGGTTCGTGGTTCACTCATGGCATTTGCAGACATGATTCCTGCATTGGTTCCAAATATTGAAATCATGCGTGAAGCTGCTCTTCGTGGATTCTCAACTGCAACTGACCTTGCTGACTACTTAGTGAAAAAAGGCGTTGCGTTCCGTGATGCGCATGAAATTGTAGGTAAAGCTGTTGCATTAGGTGTTGCGGAAGAAAAAGACTTATCTGAACTCACACTTGAGCAATTACAGCAATTCTCTGACTTAATTACAGCAGATGTGTTTGACAAAGCCTTAACTCTAGAAGCTTCTGTAAATGCTCGTGATCATATTGGTGGAACTTCTCCAAAACAGGTTGAAGCTGCAATTGCGCGTGCCCATACACGTTTAGAACAGTTATACGCTTAAGGATAAAACATGAGTCGCCAAGTATTTTGCCGTAAATATCAAAAGGAAATGGAAGGTTTAGACTTCGCTCCTTTCCCAGGTGCTAAAGGCCAAGATTTTTTTGAAAATGTTTCTAAACAAGCATGGCAAGAATGGTTACAGCATCAAACTACGCTCATTAATGAAAAGCGTTTAAACGTGTTTGAACCAGAAGCTAAAAAGTTTCTGGAAGAACAACGTGAGAAATTCTTCAATAATGATGAAAGCGTAGAAAAAGCTGAAGGCTGGAAACCAGAATAATCGGTTTGTTTTAGCTTACTCATCATTAAAAAGGCGGGTCTATATACATAGATCCGCCTTTTTTTACGTGAAACTTACACAAACATAAAAAGCCTTACATAGAGCGCACAGGACTCTACATGACATCAAAAGGTGAAGAACTTAATATCACTCTATAGCAAGAAGAACACGATCCCTGTCGTGTTTATGCACTTGATTTTCTGTCCTGAACTTCCCCCCAAAGTTCGGGACATTTTTTTATCTATTATTTTTTAAAAACAAAAAAGCCTTGTTTTAAACAAGGCCTTTAAATATTTCAGCTCAAGATTACTTTTCGTGGACTTTGGCTTCAATTTCTTCAATTTTTGTATGACGAGCATCAAAGCCTTTCGCCATATAAATCACTTGCTCAGCAATGTTACGTGCATGATCGCCAATACGCTCTAATGAACGTAAAACCCACATGACATTAATTACACGAGCAATATGACGCGGGTCTTCAATCATATAAGTCATTAATGTACGTGTTGCTGATTGATATTCACGGTCAATGTCAGCATCAGCTAAAAGTACACGTAAAGCTTGATCTGCATCTAAACGTGCAAAAGCATCAAGTGCATCATGAATCATGACACGAACTTGATTACCAATATGACGTGTTTCCATGTAGCCACGTGGTGATCCACCTTCTTCACACAGATTTTGTGCAATACGGGCAATTTTCGCTGCTTCATCACCAATGCGTTCAAGGTCAGTATTGGCTTTGCTCATGGCAATCACCATACGTAAGTCAATCGCTGCCGGATGACGACGCGCCAAAATCAACGTCAAGCCTTCATCAATATCACGTTCATATTGATTGACTGCATTATCTTTAAATTGAACATCAATCGCTAAATTTGCGTCGGTATCAAGTAAAGAATGAATTGCATTTGCAACCTGCTGTTCGACCAAGCCACCCATGGTCATAAACTTTGTGTTTACATCTTGCAAATCTTCATTAAATTGAGAAGAAATATGATGGCTTAACACCGGATTACTCGGACTCAAGGGAAGCCTCCAACATGATGGCGCGGGAATAAAATGATTGAGCATTAAAACACAGCAATCATTAAGTTTTTATGACAAAATTAAATTTCAGATAAAAGCATTTAATTACTGATAAGTTAACCAGCTATTAAGCTCGACTAGATCTTTTTCGCCTAACTGGCCTACCGCAGCTTTTAAACGAAGCACATTCAATAAATAGTCATACTGAGCATTAAGATAATCCTGTTTTGCAGAAAAAGCATTACGCTGCGCCAATAAAACATCAACCATACTTTTCAAGCCTTCGTTATAACTCGCTTTTGAAGCTTGAGAAACCAAAGAAGATGAATCCATTGCAGCCTTTCTTGCTTCAAGTTTGGCTTGATCTGTGTCGACCTGCATAAACGCACTTTTCACATCGACATTGGCACGGCGAATGGCTGCATCAAGTTGTGCCTGCGCTTTACTGGCTTCTACAGTGGCTTTTTTAATTGATGTTCGGGTCCGTCCACCATTAAATAAATTCCAATTCATTTCTACACCGACCTGATCAAATTTTCCGTCAGTCGAAATGAGTGTCTCTGGTGTTTGTTTAGTATACCCATAGCTCGCCACAGCATCTATTTGAGGATAAAGTGCTGCCTTTTCGACACGGCGCTGGTCTTCACTATATTTTTGCTGTAAACGGGCTTGCTGGATCTTTAAGTTTTTTTGCTGTGCCAAAGAAAGCCAGTCATTAAGCTCTGCTGGATAAGGCTTTTGAAAATTAAAATCACTTCGCAGTACAGCGAGTTTATCTTGATAAGAACCGATATATTCAGAAAGCTGCTCTTGGGCTAAAAGTAATTGAACATTGGTTGAAATACGATTGGCTCTAGCATTTTGATATTGAGCATTTGCTTCACTCACATCACTACGTGCCACTAAACCTTCTTTGAGTTTGGCATTCATCATATTAAGCTGCTCAAGCAAAGCCTTTTCTTCTTGTAAGTATGCAACACTCAGAGCCTGCTGACGCAACACATTAAAATAGGCTTCTGCCACATTTAAAACATGATCTTGTTTTTGCAGCCTTAAAGTGATTTCACTAAGTGCAACCGAAGTTTTAACTTGTTTATAACCTTCCCAAGCATCCATTCGAAATAATGGCTGACGTGCAGTGAGAGTCGCTTGTCGAGTCGTTGACGTACTACTTACCAAAGCATCTGACAGGCCTTCTTGATCAACACCCGGAAAGTTTGAACGTTTTACAGTTTGTCGATTACGGGTAATGTTTCCAGACAATGTGACAGTAGGTAATAACGCCCCCGTTGCTAAGCCTAAGTTCAGTTGATCTGCTTCATATTGTTGTTGATTGGCTTGCCACGTTGGGTCATTTTGTTTTGCGCGCTCATAAGCTTCAACCAAATCTAGAGCAAAACTCGAAGATGCAAAACTCCAAAGGCCAACAGCGACCATTAATTTTATTTTCATTGTTCAAATCAACGATAAAACTTGCCTTTAAGACTAAGAAAAATTCAAATCAAACTCAAGCCATTAAAAGTTTTAGTTTTTTAAGCGTTCTTAGTTTTTGACAAGATTAAAATACAAATAAAAATCAGCAACATGCCTATCCAACCCAGCCATGAAACATGCTCACCCACCAAAACGATGGCAAAAATCGCAGCCACTAAAGGTTCAAATAAAGTTAAGGTCGTCGCTTTGCTGGCATTTACTGTTTTTAATCCAAAACCGAAAAGTAAATAACCCAAAAACATAGGAATCAGCATCATATAACCAGCCACAAGTAAATTGGTTGAGCTATGCAATAACCCTCCACCTGTAACCAACAAAGTAGGAAGCAAAATAACTGCCCCACCACCCATAATCATGCCCATTGCAGCTTTAGAGGCAACACCCCGATCTATTAATCTTTTTGCGGCCCATGAATAAAGTGAATAAGTTGTAGCTGCGACAAGCCCAAGAAAAATACCGAAGAATTTATTCCATTGATTTGTACTCTCTTGGATCGCATGACTTTCCCCCATCGATAACATACTTACACCAAGCACACCGCACACAAAACTTAGAAACCAGATAGCCGATAAAGCTTTGCGGTCAAAAAATCGCTCTAAAATTGCTGCTATTAATGGAGCGGTACCAATTGAAACAACGGTGCCAATCGTAATGCCCGCATAATGCATTGAGGAATAAAAAGCTAAAGGATAAATACCAACCGCCGCTACCCCTAAAAGCAGTATTGAAAGATTTTCCCTTATAAACTGACGGTTTTCGCGTATTGCTCGTGATGCAACCAAAGCTTGTAAAAGTCCTCCACCGCCCATCGCTACGGCACCAATAGCGAGTGGGCCAAGTGTCGGTGCAAATGCTGCCGCCGTACCTGTTGTTCCCCACAAAACAGAAGCAACCAAAATCGCAATTGTGCCCCCATAGCTACTATTTTTAATGAGGCTAATCATGTAGGCATTCTCTATTTAAAATATCTTCTGCCATTTGTTTTGCTAATAGAAGTTGACGACTGTTTCCTTCTAAACCTGCTCGTGCCATAGAACCCTCTAAAAGAAAAGAAAGCTGCGTGGCCACATAGTTAACGCGCTGTGAGTCTGGTATTAATTTTTTTAAATGCTCAGCAACAATACCTTCCACTTCTTCTTTATGCTGCCTTACAGAACTACGCCCTGCACTATTCGCTGGAAACTCTGCGGCAGCATTCAATAACCCACAGCCTCGAAACCCTTTTTCGTAGGCAAATTCTGCATGGTCCTGATAGGCATCAAACACAGCCAAAATGGCTTCTTTAGCTGTGTTTGTTTTTGCTAAACGCTTTTGATAGAGATCGAGCCACTCTTGATGGCGTGCAGCAATATAGGCATCAACAAGATCGCCTTTTGAAGAAAAATTATTATAAAGCGACATCTTAGCGACATCGGCTTTAGCCGTAACTGAATTGATTCCTGTTGCAGTAATGCCATCGTTATAAAACAAGGTTGCTGCTGCATCGAGAATTTTCTGTCTTGCTGTTTTATCATTCATAGCTTTAATTTAAGTAGACCGACCTACCTAATAATAAAGATTTCTAACAATGATGCAATCTTTTTCCGAGTTATAATTTGAGCAATATTCACTTTGATAAAAAAACAATGATGAAAAAAGTTCTAATGATGAGTATGTGCAGCGCACTACTTTTAGCTGGATGTAATAAAACATCAGAGCAACATCAGGCTGTATCTAAAGAGCAAAAACCAACTGAACAAAAGGCTACTCAAAAACAAGACAGCAGTTGCTTACAAATTATGGCTGCTACGCAGAAAATCAACCAAAACAGCAAAATAGAAGATTTAAATCAAATTAATGAAAAGCTTAAAAGCTGTGTTCCCTCTTTAAAAAATGATGAGCAGCTTAAGCTTATTGATGCTTCAACTGCGATGTATCAACGTTTTCTTAAACAAGACTACACTGAAAAAACAGGGAGAGCTTTTGAAGCATTTGGCTATGCCGTTTTAGAACAGAAACAAGACCTTAAAAAGGTCATCCAAACCCAGAAAAAACTCTTCGACCAACTTAGCCCGCGTGATCAATATTTACTTCAACATGAAGGCCAAGCCTACATTGAACTTCTCTATCAAGGTGAGGGCATGTTTACCTATCGACGTCAGCCAAGCTATTTAGTTGACGTTTTTTCTAAGTCCTTACCCGCGGACCAAAAAGAGTTTTTAACTCGTATGGCGAAAGACAATCAAAATATTTTCTATAATGATGGTGCGTTGGCTATTTCATGGAAAGAGCTCACTGAACGCGCATTATTTTGGGAAAAGTTTATTCAAAAGTATCCAAAGAGCCACTTTATTGATGATGCAAAACTACTATTTAATGAATATCGTTATTTTATTTTCTTTGGCTTAGACAACACGCCCGTGTCAGATGAATATGCACCGAATACATGGTTTGATAAAGATGCGCTTCAGCAAATTCGGTTTCTCTCTACACAAAATGAGTCGAGTTTAGCCAAACCTGCTCAACTGTTTCTTAAGTTTATTGCTACGCCTATCGATGAGCGCAATAAGCAATTTAAAATAGATTTAACTGATAAAAATGGTGATAAAAAATCAAATTATCAGATGACTCATGAACAACTTGAGCAGCTCTTAAAATTTGATTCGCCATGGAACACGGAAGTCTATCGTGACTGCCATATGGATGCGGTTTGTATAGATACAAATTGACAATGCCAGCCAACCTAAAACATGTTAGTCTTTAAATCGCTTGACGGAGCGCGAGTAATAGCTCGCTGAGATTGTGTAAATTCCGTGTTATCGCAACACAAGTTTGATCACAAGTACCGTTGAACCTGATCAGGTTAAGACCTGCGTAGGAATCAAGCCATCTGAAAACTTACAGCCTTAAATTTATCTAGCAAAGATAAATCCGCCATCGTTTTTGGTCGTGCTTGATTCGTTGATGTTATTCATAAGGATCATGTGATGAACCAGTTAACGAATCTTTCTTCTGCTGAAATTTCAGCACAACATGAACAAGATGCAAAAGATTTAACTCGCATCTTACCCGCTTCTAAAAAAGTTTATATTGAAGGCTCTCGCCCTGACATTCAGGTTCCAATGCGGGAAATTTCTTTAACCGACACGCCTACCGGTCTTGGCGGTGAACATAATCCTCCTGTTATGGTATATGACACTTCAGGTGTTTATACCGACCCAAATGTTCAAATCGATTTAGACAAAGGTTTACCTTCAGTTCGCCAAAACTGGATTGAAGAACGTAACGATACTGACGTACTTTCTGGCTTGACCTCAAAATTTGGTCAGGAACGTTTAAAAGACATTCGTACCGCTGATATTCGTTTTGCCCATATTCAAAATCCACGCCGTGCTAAAGCAGGCAAAAATGTCACTCAAATGCACTATGCCAAGCAAGGTATCATCACACCTGAAATGGAATATATTGCAATTCGTGAAAATCAACGCCAGCGTGAAGGTGTTGATATGCGTCAACATGCTGGTCAGAATTTTGGTGCAAAAAACTTAAAAGAAATTACACCTGAATTTGTTCGCCAAGAAGTTGCTGAAGGTCGTGCGATCATTCCTGCCAACATTAACCACCCAGAACTTGAGCCAATGATTATTGGTCGTAATTTCTTGGTTAAAATTAATGCCAATATTGGTAACTCAGCGCTTGGCTCTTCAATTGACGAAGAGGTTGCGAAAATGACTTGGGCAACCCGTTGGGGTGCCGACACCATTATGGACTTGTCTACAGGTAAAAATATCCATGAAACACGTGAATGGATTATCCGTAACTCACCTGTTCCAATCGGCACCGTGCCAATCTATCAAGCACTTGAAAAAGTTGATGGTGTTGCAGAGGACCTGACTTGGGAAATCTTCAAAGACACACTAATTGAACAAGCTGAACAAGGTGTTGACTACTTCACTATTCACGCAGGTGTATTACTTCGCTATGTACCACTTACAGCAAACCGTTTAACAGGTATTGTATCTCGTGGTGGTTCGATCATGGCGCAGTGGTGTCTAGCGCATCATGAAGAAAACTTTTTGTACACACATTTCGATGAAATCTGTGAAATCATGAAAGCTTATGACGTTTCATTTAGCTTAGGTGATGGTTTACGTCCGGGTTGTATTCAAGATGCAAATGATGAAGCACAGTTCAGCGAACTTAAAACATTAGGTGAACTGACTCACCGTGCATGGGAACATGATGTTCAAGTCATGATTGAAGGCCCTGGTCACGTACCAATGCACATGATTAAAGAAAACATGGACCTTCAGCTAGAAGTGTGTAAAGAAGCACCATTCTATACACTTGGGCCTTTAACGACCGATATTGCTCCAGGTTATGACCACATTACCTCTGCAATTGGTGCAGCCATGATTGGTTGGTACGGCACAGCAATGCTTTGCTATGTCACACCGAAAGAGCATTTGGGTCTACCAAACAAAAAAGATGTTAAAGACGGAATTATTACCTACAAGCTTGCAGCACATGCTGCCGATCTTGCGAAAGGACATCCAGGTGCACAGGTACGTGATAATGCCTTATCAAAAGCTCGTTTTGAATTCCGTTGGGATGATCAGTTCAACCTAAGTCTAGACCCTGATACAGCACGTAGTATGCACGATGAAACCTTACCAAAAGAAGCTCATAAATCTGCACACTTCTGCTCAATGTGTGGTCCAAAATTCTGTTCAATGAAAATCACTCAGAATGTACGTGACTATGCCAACAACCTCACCAATAACGATTCAGAGGTTGAAGAAGGCCTCAAAGCGATGAAAGAGGTTTATCAGGAACAAGGTCAAAAACTGTATCATAAAGTGTAAATATTCAAAAAAAACACTTGCCTAGCCCTGATTCTCGGTTAGGATGAAATAAATAGATTTCGTCCTGACCGAATCATGAGTATTGTTGAACGTCCAAGTTATACATCTGAAGATGTCGAAGTAACATCACGTGAATCTCTATTCCGTGGTTTTATTCAAGTTGAAAAAGTCAGCCTTCGACATCGTCTATTTAATCAATCTGAATATACTCATGTATTGCAGCGTGAACTCGTTCATCGGCCTGAAGCAGCTGGTGTACTACTCTACAACGATCAAAAACAACAGTTTGCACTGATTGAACAGTTCCGTG
Organism: Acinetobacter sp. 1294243; assembly: GCF_000588015.1. Lineage (NCBI taxonomy): Bacteria > Pseudomonadati > Pseudomonadota > Gammaproteobacteria > Moraxellales > Moraxellaceae > Acinetobacter > Acinetobacter sp. 1294243. The sequence continues at coordinate 70,131 of NZ_JFXG01000013.1, read as the reverse complement.
TTGGGGCTTTAGATGACTCTCAATCCCCATGGCAGCTGGAAATAATTGCAGGCGTGTTAGATGGTGATGAATCACCAGAAAGTTGCATTCGACGCGAAAGCCTTGAAGAATCAGGTTGCGAAGTTCAAGATTTAGAGCATCTATTTAGCTTTTACCCGTCAGCTGGTGCTTGCTCAGAGTTATTCCATCTCTATGTTGCTGAAACTGCATTACCCGCTGAAGGGGGTGTATTTGGCGTAGATGATGAGGGGGAAAATATTCAACTGCACTTATTTAATTATTGTGAAATCCAGACTCTACTCGACAGCGGACGTTTAAGAAATGCTCCTGTCATTATGGCATTACAATGGCTGGCCCAACACAGCAAAACGATAATAAACCCGAAGAGGTAGGACGGTGACTTTTCAAGTCTCAACACTTTCACAAAAAGACCATGTCATTATACAAATTACCGATACCCACCTATTGGAGTATCCGCATTTAGAATTTGTGGGTATGAATCCTGAAGAAAGCTTTCATGCCATTATTCAACAGATACTTAATAAACATCCTGAAATTGATGCAATTATCCATACTGGGGACCTAGCTCAGGCACCAACGCCTATTACCTACAACCGTTATATTCAATATATGCAAACCTTGGGGCTGCCCTTTTTTCAGACCTTAGGTAATCATGACAATATTGATCATTTCCCATTGCACAAAGAGAATCATCAGGAACCTGTAGTTATTTGCTTAGGGAACTGGCGAGTTATTTTATTAAATAGTGCGGTAAAAGGTCATATTGATGGACATCTATCAGCAGAACAGCTAGACAGCTTAACGAATTTACTTGAAGAGTATGCAGATAACCCGATTTTGCTGGCTTGTCATCACCATCCTTTTGCCATGAAGTCAAAATGGATTGATCATCACAAGTTACAAAATTCTAATGCCTTGCTTACTACCTTGGCTCCATTTAAAAATGTAAAAGCTTTAGTCTGCGGGCATGTTCATCAGGACTCAATAAACACTTGGCAAGGGATCGAATTTTTCTCGACTCCATCAACAAGTGTGCAGTTTAAACCGTTTAGTAATGATTTTGCTTTAGATCAAAATGCTCCCGGCTACCGTTACATTCGTCTAAAAAACGATGGTAGTTTTGAAACCGAAGTCTTCCGTCTTGAAAATTTTCAAGGCCATATAAACACTGATATTTCAGGCTATTAGCCCTATTTCTTATATGCTTATATATAATTATGACTGGGGTAAACACGTTTTGAAAATATTTACGGGTCGGAATGACTATCATCTTGCAGGAAAAATCTATATGATGACGACCCGATGGGAAAATCCCATCGATGGTTTTCTATAAAAACACTTGCATATCACCATATTTTTTGCGTATAGATAATACGTGTATGATGAGGAATGCCCTATTATGGCGAATGACAACCACAACCAAGTTTTGGATGAACATACAGAAGTTGTAGTGGAAGGTGACAAAGCTTCTGCAAAACGTGCACGTAAAGTGAAACCTAAAACTTCTGACATAGGCACAACTGCAAGTTTATTTGGTATTGCACCTTATCAACCTAAGAAAAATGAAGAGTACATGTCTGAAGGACAGCTCGAGCATTTCCGACAAATTCTGCAAGCATGGAAAGCTGAATTAATGTCTGAAGTTGATCGTACTTTAAATACGATGCAAGACGAATCAACTGCACTGCCAGATGTAAACGACCGTGCTACCCAAGAAGAAGAATTTGCAATTGAATTACGTACACGTGACCGTGAACGTAAGTTAATTCGTAAAATCGAACAATCTATGGAAGCTATTAAGAATGAAGACTACGGTTTCTGTGAAACGTGTGGTATTGAAATCGGCTTACGTCGTTTAGAAGCGCGTCCAACTGCAACGTTATGTATTGACTGCAAAACTTTGGCAGAAATTAAAGAGAAGCAAAATAACGGTTAATATGACCGCTGTAGCTACTCAAGAAAAGCCTAGCTTTTCATACTCAGGTCGGTTTGCGCCATCGCCAACCGGCCCTTTGCATTTTGGATCACTCATTACTGCTGTTGCCAGCTATTGCGATGCAAAAGCCCATCAAGGCAAATGGCTAGTTCGTGTCGAAGATACAGATATTCCTCGTATTTATCCCGGCAGTGAAGAGCATATTCTCACATCACTTGAAGCCTTCCAGTTCGAACCCGATACAGAGATCATCTTTCAAAAAAATCGTTTAGACATTTATGAAAGCGTATTAGACCAACTCAAAAGAGAAGGTCTTATCTATGCATGTCAATGTACGCGCAAAATGCTTGGTTCAAATGCAATCTATGCAGGTACTTGCCGCGATCTCAATCTTGATTTTCAAGGTCAAGCGATTCGGGTAAAAGTTCAAGATCAGCAGATCTGTTTTGATGACCGATTACAAGGACGTCATTGCTCCAATCTACAACATGATCTTGGAGATTTTGTTCTTAAGCGCCGTGATGGAATTATTAACTATCAACTTGCGGTCGTTGTGGATGATTATCTACAAGGTATTACCCATGTCGTTCGAGGCGCGGACTTATTAGATAACACCGAACGTCAGATTTGGTTAGGTCAGCTTCTAGGTTATCCTCAACTAAGCTATATGCACCTTCCCCTTGCAATGAATGGCCAAGGGCAAAAGCTCTCTAAACAAAATCTAGCCCAAGCACTCGATTTATCAAAAGCGCCTGAATTACTTCAAAAAGCAATACTGGCCTTGGGACAACCCAACGTTGATTTAGATCAACCTAGATTGATGCTCAAACAGGCTGTAGCACAATGGAATGTTGATTTGATTCCTCATGGACAAGAGCTCAGCGGAACATATCTATAAATAATAAAAAAGCCCGATATCAAATCAGGCTTTTTAAACTTCTAAATACTCAATTAGAAGTTTGACTCTTCTCGTTCTGGGTTGACTTCTTGTGTTGATGCATCAATCTTTAAGATTAAGCTAATCATCGCCGCACACATCATTAAAGACGTACCACCATAACTAATGAATGGCAAAGTCAAACCTTTCGTCGGCATTAAACCCATATTCATGCCCGCATTTACCAAAATCTGGAGCAAGAAAATAATACTAATACCGTAAGCTAAATAGCCTGCACGAAGGTAATGATGTTTCAAAGCACGGTGACCAATTTTGATACAACATGCCAGCATCAAGAAAGAAAAGCCAATAACAATAGAAATACCCACGAAACCAAATTCTTCACCTAGCACTGCCAACATAAAGTCAGTATGCGCTTCAGGTAAATAAGATAGTTTTTGTACACTGTGACCTAAGCCTGTACCAAACCATTCACCACGACCAAAAGCCATTAGTGCATTTGATAACTGATAACCTACACCTAATGGATCTGCCCATGGGTCAGTAAACGAGATCAAACGCTGGAAACGGTATGGTTCAAATAAGATCAAAAACACGATACCCGTGACAATCGCGCCAAGCATGATTAAGAACTGAGTTGGCGGCGCACCCGCTAAAAAGAACACCCCAACCATCATCATGACAATAACGACAGTTGCTCCCAAGTCAGGCTCAGCAATAATTAAACCAACCGTGATTGCCATAACCCCACTTAAACGCAATAAGCCTTTCCAATGAGTACGAACTTCTTTGGCACGGCGTACAACGTAGTCTGCGGTAAAGATTGCCATCATGACTTTGGCAACCTCGGTTGGCTGCAAGGTAAAACCACCGATCTTAATCCAACGTGTAGAACCGTTGACTTCCGAACCCACCACCAAAGCAGCAAGCAACAGAACCATAGTTAATAACCACAGCGGGAAGGTATTTTTAAACCACGTATTTAGTGATATTCGATAGGTCAAATAAGCCACCACACCCGCAGCGACAATCGAAATACCATGACGAATCACATAGTGAAACGGGTTTTCATGCATATATTCAGCATAGGGCATCGAAGCAGATGCAACCATCACGGAACCGATACACAATAATGCAACGACACAGAAAATCAGGACATTACGTGGCGTCACTTCCGCTGGCCATTTAGGCAATATCCGTTCATACCAATGATTGATTTTCTGGATTGTGGTCTGAGCTAACCCTGCCATACTACATTCCTAATCATGTTTTCTTTAAACCAACGAATTGACGCAGGCAACAAACTGCTGACCACGGTCATTATAACTTTTAAACATATCAAAACTTGCACATGCTGGTGATAACAACACCACATCTTCGGCCTGAGTTTCACGTTGAGACAGCTCTACAGCTTCTTTAAGCGTTGCTGCATGTAAAATTTTGGTTGCACCTTGAATTGCTTGTTCAATAACCGGAGCATCCTCACCAATCAATACCACAACTTTGGCATATTTTTCGATAGAAGAACGTAATGGGCCAAAATCCTGACCTTTACCTTGCCCACCTAAAATCAAGGCAACCTTACCTTTTTTCACTTCAATGGCAGCGCCTAAACCATCAATCGCTGCAAGCGTAGCGCCAACGTTAGTGCCTTTAGAGTCATTGTAATAACGTACATCATGCACAGTCTTTACATATTCACAGCGATGCTCTAAGCCTTTAAATTGTTTTAAGGTTTCAAGCATAGATTCCATAGGCAGGCCTATTGCCTCACCTAATGCGAGACAAGCTAAAGCATTTGCTACATTATGCATGCCTTGAATATATAAATCTGAGCTTTTAATTAAACGCTGTAAACCACGCGCAAGCCAAAGCATGCCATCACCATCTCTTAAAACACCATATTGATTTAAATCTGGTGCATTTAAACCAAAGCTTTGCATTGGCGTGGTATCTGGAACAAGAGGACGACTTAAAGCATCATCACGGTTAAATACTACTTTTTTAACGCCTTGGAAAATACGGTGTTTTGCTTGATGGTAACCCAACATATTGCCGTGACGATCTAAGTGGTCTTCACTCATATTGAGAACCACAGCAACTTCAGCATTTAAGTGAGACGTGGTTTCTAGCTGAAAACTTGATAGCTCAAGTACAATTAACTCAGGTTGATCTTTTAATAAATCTAGAGCTGGGCGTCCAAGATTGCCACCTACAGCAACTTTCTTACCCGCATCTTTAGCCATTAAGCCAATTAAAGTCGTTACTGTACTTTTCGCATTAGAGCCAGTAATAGCCACAATAGGCACATCGGTTGCACGGCGTAATAATTGAATATCCCCTACCACAGAAATACCCTTAGCAATAGCTGCCTGAATTTCCGGTAATTGAGGTGCAAGGCCTGGACTTAAAATAATTTCTTCTGCTTGTAATAATAATTCTTGATCAAGTTGACCGAAACTTGTCTTTACTCCTGCCGGAATCTGATCATACCCTGGTGGCGTGGGACGAGAGTCTGTTACTGCAACTTGGTAGCCTTGTTCATGCAAGAAATTTACAGCAGAAACGCCTGATATTCCCAAGCCTGCTACAACTTTTAACCCACCACGTTGTATTAACATTTTTGCCCCACAATTTATCAATCGACAGAATGGCAAAAATGTTAGCACTTTGCTGTTTTGAATGCTTTTTCAGTTTGAACTTTATTCATCTTTTTTTGTGTCATTGCGTAAAAAAGCCATCAATATGATGGCTTTTTAAACGAAACAAGAAATACTGAATCTACTGCCATTTAATCGGCTTAATTTCTTGAACTGTATTCGTAGGTTTATCTTCGCTTGAACAACCACAACCGCCAGCACAACCAAAGGTCATTTTCGGTTTAAGCCACTTTGCCAAAGTTGCCCAACCCTGCTTTTCGCAAAATGCAGAGAGTGAAGAAAAGACTAAATTTGCTGTTTTCGGAAATACTTTCTTAAAAACAACTACAGCACTCCAAATCACTAAAACCGCAATAATCAGATATTGAACCATATACAACCTCCTTTATTGCCTTAGCCCCAATAGTGGGAAGCAATTTGATAGGTAACAAACGATGCAAAATAAGCTAAACCAAACAGATATGCAGTCATAGCTGCAACATGTTTCCATGAACCTGTTTCACGGCGTACCGTTGCCAATGTTGCCAAACAATGTGGAGCATAAATGAACCACACTAAAAGCGATAAACCTGTTGCCAAAGACCAACCTGTTCCATCTGCACTAATCAGATGTGACAAACCTTGTGCCACAGCATCATCATCTGTTGCAGACAGGGCATAAACTGTACCTAATGCCGCAACTACCACTTCACGAGCTGCCATAGCTGGAATTAAAGCAATACAGATTTGCCAGTTAAAACCAATTGGAGCAAATAAAGGTTGTATAAGATGCCCAAGCATACCTGCAAAACTATAATCTATGGCAGGTAATGTCGCCCCTTCTGGTGGCTGCGGAAAAGTACACAAGAACCAAAGCAAAATAGAGAGCGCAAAAATGATTCCACCGACGCGTTTCAAGAAGATCTTTGCACGATCCAATAAACCGATTCCCACACTTTTTAAATCAGGGAAACGATAACTTGGTAGCTCTAGCAGTAAAGCATGTTGAGACTTATCTTTTTGAAAGAATTTCATTAAAAATGAAACACAAAGCGCACTCACAATACCAGCCATATACAGACCGAAAAGCACCAAACCTTGTAGATTGAAAATACCCCAGACCATTTTCTCTGGAATGAAGGCAGCAATCAGCAAGGCATAGACAGGTAAACGTGCCGAACAAGTCATTAAAGGCGCAACCATAATGGTCGTAAAACGATCACGAGGGTCACTAATACTACGCGTTGCCATAATTCCCGGTACTGCACAAGCAAAGCTCGAAAGTAAAGGAATAAAGGCACGGCCACTTAAACCAGCTTGGAACATTAATTTATCAAGCAAGAATGCTGCACGCGGTAAATAGCCTGATTCTTCGAGTACTAAAATAAAGAAGAACAAGATCAAAATTTGTGGCAAGAACACAACTACGCCACCCGCGCCTGCAATAATTCCGTCAACAACCAAACTATGCAGTAGTGGTTGGGTAATCACAGTTCCCACTACCTCCCCAAGCCAGCCGAAGAAGCCTTCAATACCATCCATGAATGGAGCTGCCCATGCAAACACTGCTTGGAACACAATAAACATCATGATGGCAAGGCTAAGTAGGCCTAAAACCGGATGTAAGAAAATTCGATCTAGAAAATCAGTACGCTTATCTCCCTGATCAACATAATGAACCACATCTTTAAAAATCATATCGATTTTTTGATGATGAGTTCCAGTTAAACCACTCAGTTCAGTTTGTGGCACACTGTATTTTTCTTGATCAAGGGCATGTAATAGATTTTCAATACCCGCATTACGAACAGCCACTGTTTCAACAACGGGTACGCCCAAACGTTGAGACAACTTTTGAGTATTAATTTGGATGCCACGACGACGCGCTTCATCCATCATATTCAGTACAAGTAAAATCGGACGACCTAACTCGATCATTTCGAGCACTAGCCCTAAATGCAATTTTAAGTTAGTGGCATCAACCACACATAAAAAGGCATCTTGCTGCCCTTCTTCTGCAATTTTACCCAAGCAAACATCACGGGTAATTACTTCATCAGGACTGGTTGCATTAAGGCTATATGTACCCGGCAAATCAAGTACACGCACAGCTCGACCTGAAGGCAACTGAAAATGACCAACCTTACGCTCGACCGTTACGCCTGCATAGTTTGCAACTTTTTGTCGAGTTCCGGTTAAATGGTTAAAAAGAGAGGTTTTACCACAGTTAGGGTTTCCCACAAGGGCAATACGTAACGCATCACTCATGCGGGTACTCCTTCTTCTACTTGAATTTCAATTTTTTCCGCTTCTGCTTTACGTAAAGCGAAACGAGTAAAGCCTATTTGGATCAAGATCGGATCACCACCAAAAACACCTTTGGTAATCACTTCCACTCGTGTGCCCGGTACAAAGCCCAGACTTTCCAAACGAATTGCGACCAAATCTTGCTGCTCGGACTCTACTTCTATCCGATTCACTTTGGTGATGGTCGCCGCTTGCTTCACTTTTAAAGCTGATAAACGCACCGCATCCGATCCTAAACCTTTTTTAATAGTATACATATAAATGAGAATAATTACCAAATAAGGTTAAATTTCACTTCTTATTCAGTTTAATCGACAAACCTTAAAGTTTCTTTTAAAGTACAAAGGTTTAGAGGATGTAGTGTATGTTGAATAAAAAACCGCGTATTCCAAGCCCTGTTCAAATTCCTGAACATTTGAGCTTTTTACAAGGTTTTCGTGACTATCTCGTTGCTCAGACGGTAAGTCCACATACACGTAATGCTTATTTATCTGACCTTATTCAATGCAGCGAACTTCATAAAAAATCACTTCTTCCAGAGTGGACAAGTGATAATATCGCTGATGTTTTGATTGAGTTGACTAAAGTTGGAAAAAGCCCGCGCTCGATTGCCCGCTGCTTATCTGCCCTACGTCAGTTTTACAAATTTTTACGTGAACAGAAATTACGAAGCGATAATCCTGTAGCAACCCATCATTCTCCAAAAATTGGCAGAGCCTTACCCAAAGATTTATCAGAGGAAGATGTCGAAGCACTGATTCAGGCTCCAGACATTAATACAGCACTTGGTTTACGTGATCGGGCCATGTTTGAAGTCCTTTACGCATGTGGTTTACGTGTTTCAGAACTGCTGAACTTACGCCTAGAGCTTATTAACTTAAAACAAGGTTATTTAAGAATTACCGGTAAAGGTAATAAAGAGCGTTTGGTCCCGCTAGGGCAATTTGCTTGTGAATGGGTAGAACGCTACTTACAGGATGCTCGACCTCAACTTTATAAAAGTTCAACCGACTACCTCTTTTTAACTCAGCATGGCGGGATTATGAGCCGTCAGAACTTCTGGTATGCCATTAAGCGTTACGCGCTTCAAGCCAATATTCAAGCTGAACTCTCACCTCACACCTTACGTCACGCCTTTGCAACACACCTGCTTAATCACGGCGCCGATTTACGCGTAGTGCAAATGTTACTGGGCCATAGTGACCTATCAACTACTCAAATTTATACACATGTAGCACAAGTAAGAATGCAACAATTGCATGAAAAACATCATCCTAGAGGTTAAAAAATTTAAAACTTATTATTTTAAATACACCCAACAATCAATTGATTTCGTTCACAAAGGTTAAGAAAGTTTTAACAATACACACTAGATTTTTTGTTATGCTTAGCAGCTTCTGACTATAAATACTGATGAAATAAGGGTTATCTATGTCTTTTACCCGATCTCAACTTTTTCTTGCCTGTGCGTTGGCCTCTAGCCTGTTATTCAGTGCTTGTTCTAAAGAAAACAAACCACAAAAAGAAGATGCGCTCACTGCGACCGCACCTGCTACTGGGGAAGCTTCAACCATCATTGAACGCAATGCTAAACAGCGTTTAATTGAAACTTTGCAAAAACAATTTAAGAATGCAAACATCAACGCCAAAATTCTAGATATCAAGCCTACTGAAGTGCCTAACTTATATTGGGTAAATCTCGAAGGAATGACGTCGATTTATACAACCAGTGATGGCAAATACCTGATTCAAGGTGATGTCATTCGTTTAGGCGGTAAAGAACTGCATAATATTGGCGATAATCTTCAAGCTTCAGAAAACAAGAAGCATCTTGCTGCTTTAAAAAATGAAGATTTGATTGTCTACCCAGCTAAAGGTGGTAAGGCTAAACATGTGATTTATGTGTTTACCGATGCAAGCTGTCCTTATTGCCATAAATTACATGAGCATTTACCTGAAATTAATGAAAAAGGTATTGAGGTACGCTATATCGCTTGGCCACGCGGTGAACAGTTTATGCCGACTATGGAGGCTGTATGGTGTAGTGCAGACCGTAAAGCTGCATTTAATCAAGCAGTACAAGGTATTAATATCCCACCTGCTCAATGCAAAAGCCCTGTTCGAGAACAATATCAACTTGGCTTAAACATGGGTGTAAATGGAACACCAGCTATTTACAATGTTGATGGCGAGTACTTAGGTGGATACCTAACACCGGATGAATTAATTAAACGTCTGGATAAATAACATCCTTTAAGCTGGTGAATGATTAATCATCTATCTCTTTTAAAAAGCGCTGCTCTGATTGCAGCGCTTTGTTTTTTCAATAATTAATATTTAAACAACCTCTGTTTAAAGACTGATCTACTCTTCTTTTCCAAACATCGCACTCTAATTCATTGAACAAGCACTAAAAGCGCTAGAGTCTGGCGTTTTTTTTAGCTATGATCTAGCTTCAACTAAATGATTAAATGATGAATGGAGTGTGACGTGAAACCAGTTCGCCTGGCAATACTCGGTCTAGGAACCGTAGGTGGAGGAGCCCTTAAACTACTACAAGAAAATGCCGCTGAAATTAAACGTCGCACCGGTCGAGAAATTCAAATTACCCACGTTGGAACACGCCGCCCTCGTCCAGATCTTGAATTGGAAGGGATTAAACAAAGCGCCGATTTACTTGACATCGTTCGTCAACCAGACGTTGATGTAGTTGTAGAAGTTATGGGTGGGATCCACCCTGCTTACGAAGTTATCATGGAAGCGATCAAACACGGCAAACAAGTCGTGACTGCAAACAAAGCGTTACTCGCTGAACATGGCAATGAATTATTTAAAGCAGCAGAAGACAATGCTGTGCAAATTGCTTATGAAGCAGCAGTTGCTGGCGGTATTCCAATTATTAAAGTGATCCGTGAAGGTCTTGCTGCAAACCATATCGAATGGTTGGCAGGTATTATTAATGGTACAGGTAACTTTATTCTGACTGAAATGCGTGAGAAAGGTCGTGCATTTGATGATGTATTAAAAGAAGCTCAAGAACTCGGTTATGCAGAAGCAGACCCAACTTTTGACGTTGAAGGTATCGATGCTGCGCATAAACTTACCATTTTAGCGTCTTGTGCGTTTGGTATTCCTCTTCAATTTGATAAGGTTTATACCGAAGGTATCAGCAAAATCACTGCACAAGATGTGAAATATGCAGAAGATCTTGGTTTCCGCATTAAACATCTCGGTATTGCACGTCGTGCTGAAAAAGGTATTGAGTTACGTGTTCACCCAACACTCATTCCAGATGAACAGCTGATTGCGAATGTAAACGGCGTTAAAAATGCTGTTTTAGTTCAGGCAAATGCCGTAGGTCCAACACTCTATTACGGCGCGGGTGCAGGCGCAGGTCCTACAGCTTCTGCGGTTGTTGCTGATGTTATTGATATTGTCCGTGACATCTCTTATACCGAAGACGGTGCAGGCACAATTCCTCAGTTGGCTTTTGAAGCATTAACCAATGTGCCAATTTTAAGCCGTGAAGAAATGACCACAGGTTATTACATCCGCTTAAATGCAGAAGACCAAACTGGCGTACTTGCAGATGTAACTACCATCTTAAGTCGCGCTGGAATTAGTATTGATGCGATCATGCAACAATCTCGTTTAAAAGACCTTATTCCAATCGTGATTCTGACCGATCCAATCGTTGAATCAAAAATGGATGATGCTCTTGCACAAATTCAAGCATTACCTGCAATTCGTGGCGAAATCGTAAGAATTCGTTTAGAATCGCTCGATAGTTAATCAGGTTGAGGGAAAGATTCCCTCTCCCGCTTCACCTCTAATTGGAACACCATCATGTCTAATGCCAATCGTTATACTGGTCTTGTAGATCGTTATCGTGACCGTTTGCCAGTTTCGGCAACTACTCGTGCTATCTCTCTGGGTGAAGGCAACACCCCACTCATTAAACTTGAGAATATTCCACGTATTATTGGCAAAGATGTTGAAATTTATGTGAAATACGAGGGCTTAAACCCAACTGGTTCATTTAAAGACCGTGGTATGACCATGGCTGTAACCAAAGCGGTTGAAGAAGGCTCTAAAGCGATTATCTGTGCATCTACTGGTAACACTTCTGCTGCTGCTGCTGCCTATGCTGCACGTGCAGGTATCAAAGCATTTGTTTTGATTCCAGAAGGCAAAATTGCGATGGGTAAAATGGCACAAGCGATGATGTATGGTGCGATCACTATGCAAATTCGTGGTAACTTTGATGATGGTATGCGTCTTGTAAAAGAAGTCGCTGATCAAGCGCCTGTAACGATTGTAAACTCAATCAACCCTTACCGTTTGCAAGGTCAAAAGACTATTGCTTATGAAATCGTTGAAGCTTTAGGCCGTGCACCTGATTACCACTGCTTACCTGTAGGTAACGCAGGTAACATCACAGCTCACTGGATGGGCTATACAGAAGCTGTAGCAAACCAGCCTGCTGATCAGTTTGAACAAGTGATTTATGATGCTGCTACTGATCAATTCACTGGTCCAAAACCAGAAGGTTTACCAACTATGGTAGGTTACCAAGCTTCTGGCGCAGCTCCATTCTTACGTGGCGCTCCAGTTGAAAGCCCTGAAACTGTTGCAACTGCAATCCGTATTGGTAATCCACAGAGCTGGAACCATGCAAAAGCTGTAGTACGTGACTCTAAAGGCTGGTTTGATGAACTTCAAGACAGCGAAATTTTAGAAGCTCAACGCTTACTTTCTATGTATGAAGGTGTATTTGTTGAGCCAGCGTCTGCTGCTTCTATCGGCGGTGCGATTCGTGATATTAAAGCGGGTAAAATTGCTGAAGGTTCTGTAATTGTATGTACAGTAACTGGTAATGGCTTGAAAGATCCTGACACTGCAATCAAACAATGTGCTGATGCAGTTATGTTGTCAATTGATGCAACAATGGACCAAGTAAAAGATTCGATTTTATCTAATATGTAAGATCTGATTTTTCAAAAACGGCTGTCTTAAACAGCCGTTTTTTTTATGTCTTTTTTTATAGCTATAAAAAAACGCTTCTTGATAGAAGCGTTTTTAGAATATTGAATTTAAATACGTTTTGGTAAATTACTTAACCAACCCAATAAGTTAGTTGCATCATTATTACGTGCCTGTGTACTTGGTTCACCCAGTAATACAATGACTGCCGGACGTGAGTTTACAGTCGTGTGCATTACAACACAGCGACCTGCTTCATTAATATATCCAGTTTTAGACAAGTTAATATTCCAACCACCATTACGCACTAGAGCATTGGTATTATTAGATTTCAACACGCGATAACCCAAGTTAAAATCATAAGTCGGTGTGGTTGAGAATTGACGAATCAAGCCATATTGAGAAGCTGTACTTACCAAAATTCCTAAGTCACGTGCTGAAGACACATTACGCGGATCTAAACCAGTTGACTCATAATAGTGAGTCGAATTCATACCCAAAGCACGAGCTTTAGCATTCATTGCAGCTACGAATGCAGGGCGACCACCTGGATAAGTACGTGCTAAGGCAGCCGCTGCAGGGTTCTCAGATTTCATTAAAGCAAACAAAAGAACTTCTGCACGGTTCATCTTGTCGCCAACACGTAAGGTAGAGCTAGAATTTTTCCCACCAGCACCAGCAAAGTCAATTTGCTCGAGTGTAATTTCTTCAGACATGTTTAAACGGGCATCCGCCGTTACAACCGCTGTCATCACTTTTGTAATAGATGCAATTGGTACAGAAGCGTTGGTATTTTTACTGTAGAGCACTTCACCAGTTTGCGCGTCCATCACAAGTGCAGCTCGAGCACTTACACTCGGCTGGGCATTGTAACCAGACGTATCACGGATTGGAGCAACTCTAGGTGTAGAGCTAATAACTTTTGGCGCATTACTGCCACGCAAAGTTGTAGTTACAGATGTTGAACCTTGCGGAGTTGGTTCATCATCTTCATCATTTAAAAGTTGACTAGCATCCGCTGCTGACCAATTTAAGCTTGCAGTACCACTATTCCCTGAGGACGGGTTATTGACGAGTTCTGCAAAGCTTGTTGAACTCAAACTAAGCAAAATAGACATGCTTAGCACATGCATTAAAGACTTTTTAGAATTTTTCACGGCACAATACTCGACTCAGGGTGATACACATTTGCGCTTACTATAATTATGCCTTACATTTGAGGGATAAGGTATAACGCTTTTACCGACACAATTGTGCACAACTATTCGCTCACTATATAAGAATAGGATTGCTAATTTTGTCATTCCATTGCAAGCTAATTTTGCTTTATGTAACAAAAAACTTGTTTTTTGAAAGAAAGGAGGTCTTCTTGATTACAGTTTTAGTTGTGGATGACCATGAACTTGTACGTACAGGTATCTGCCGTATGTTAGAAGATCATGCCGATGTAGAGGTCATTGGACAAGCCGAATCGGGTGAAGAAGCAATTGCTATTGTTCGTCAGAAACATCCTCAAGTTGTTCTACTTGATGTCAACATGCCTGGCATCGGTGGCGTAGAAACACCCCGCCGTTTACTACAAACCGCACCAGATACAAAAGTGATTGCAGTCAGTGGCTTAGCAGAAGAACCTTACCCTTCTCTTTTGCTTAAAGCAGGAGCTAAAGGTTACATCACCAAAGGTGCTCCAATTACCGAAATGGTTCGGGCGATTAATAAAGTGATGCAAGGTGGCAAATACTTTAGTGCCGATATTGCGGAGCAATTAGCAAGTTCTTATTTATCCGATACACAGCAATCACCTTTTGATTCTCTCTCTGAACGAGAAATGCAAGTTGCAATGATGGTTGTAAATTGTATTAGCGCTCAAGAAATTGCAGACAAACTTTTTGTAAGTGTCAAAACAGTGAATACTTACCGCTACCGTATTTTTGAAAAGCTAGCCATTGATAGTGATGTTAAGCTAACTCATCTCGCGATTCGTTACGGTCTGATCAAACCTTAATCAGACTTACATGCAATTTCCCGTAAACTCATCCTTGTCCCATACGATATTTCGTTTGGGCACGTGGTATGGTTTATATCGCCTTATTATTGCGGTTAGCCTGAATATTATTTTGGTTTTAACCGATGCTCAAATCGACAATAGTCTACAACAACCCACTTTATATTCTTACACACTACTCGGCTATTCGCTCTTAAGCCTTCTTCAACTTTTATGTTTTAAGTTTATTTCAACTCAGGCAACAAGGCAGCTCATTTTATTTTTTGTAGTTGATATTATCTGTCTGAGTTTACTTACATTTTCTGTAGGTGAACCAAATCTTCAACTCAGCTTGCTCTATGTGATTGCCATATTTACTTCGGCCATTTTACTTAGCGCAAGAATGTCTTTGCTCATAACATTACTTGCAGTCATTGCGGTTATTTATCAACGCTTCGTTGGCAGTTTATTTGACTACAATAATTTAAATACGATTGGTAATAGCGCCTTATTGGCCTTCTTGTTTTTTGTAGTACATGGAATCGGACAAATTGCGGTCCAGCGCTTTAAATTACTTGAAGCACTAACTTTCCATCAATCAATAGAACTCTATCAACTACAAAATATTAACCGTTATATCTTGGAACAAATTGAAGAGGGCTATTTAGTTCTAGATGAAAACTATGACATTGTTTTAAGTAACCCAGCCGCCTGCTCTCTTTTAGGAATTCCACCTCAATTTGCCAGTGAAAAATATTCTTTAGCAAAATGGCATGCTGACTTATTTGAAATTCTTAAGTTTGATAACCTAAAAGAAGGTGATCGATTTATTTTTGAGTCCCGACTGTCGGCTTATTCTATTAATATTAAAGTGCAACATCTTTTGGTGCCACAGCAAACATTAACACTACTCATCTTACAAGATGCGCAGCAGATTAATCAGCAAGCTCAACAACTCAAACTTGCCGCTTTAGGACAACTCTCAGCAAGTATTGCCCATGAGATCCGTAATCCTCTTGCGGCCATTGTTCAAGCAAATGAATTACTCAAAGATAGTAATGCGGAACAGCAAAACACTTTGCGCAATATGATTGGTAAGCAAACGAAACGCATTGATAGTATTGTTCAAGACACCTTAGGACTTGCCCGCAGTGAAAGAACGCACCCAATCCAGATCGAATTAAACGACTTCATAAAAACGTTATTAGATGAAGATTTATCTGATGTTAAACATACGATCCAGCTTAAAAGTTCTGATTTATCCTTAAAGCTATTGTTTGATGAAAAGCAACTCAGACAAGTCCTCATTAACCTTGTTAGGAATGCTCTACGCCACAATGCACCCGACTCTCCCTATGTTCTGATCAATATCCATTCACAAACAAATAAAATTTATATTGATGTGATCGATTACGGTGAAGGTGTTTCAAAACGTGATATATCTCAATTATTTAAACCATTTTTTAGTACCGAAATTAATGGAACTGGTTTAGGATTATATTTGTCTCATAGTTTTTGTGAGGCAAACCATGCAAAGCTCACTTATGTAGAGCAAAAACAAGGGGCATGCTTCAGAATAGAATGCCCAATAATATATTGATTTTTTATTAGGTTTTTGGGGAAATGGCAGAACAGCAACCACTCGTTTTGCTTGTAGACGATGAAGAAGATTTGTGCCTGTTAATGCAAATGACTCTTGCACGAATGGGGATTAAGACACATCTTGCTTATCGGGTTGAACAGGCCAAACAGCTTTTTACTCAGTTTCATTACGATGCATGCTTGACCGATTTAAATCTACCTGACGGTAGTGGTTTAGAATTGGTTCAACATGTTTCTCAAACTTACCCATACACTCCCATTGCAGTCTTAACTGCATACGGCAATATGGATATTGCAATTGCAGCATTAAAAGCGGGAGCTTTTGATTTTGTCAGCAAACCTATTAACCAAATTCACTTAGATCAATTGTTAAAAAAGGCGCTCAACCAGCCAAAACCAGAGCATGAGTTCGGTGAAACAACATTAGAAAATGACTTATTAATTGGGCGTTCACCACCTATACAAAACTTACGGACAGCTATTAAAAAAATAGCCCGCTCCCAAGCTCCTGTATTTGTTACAGGCGAGTCTGGTACGGGTAAAGAAGTTGTTGCTAATCTGATTCACCGATTAAGCAACCGCAGTGAAGGACCATTTATTGCAATTAACTGTGGAGCAATCCCAACTGAGCTCATGGAAAGTGAACTTTTCGGGCATAAAAAAGGGAGCTTTACTGGCGCGACTCAAGATAAACAAGGTCTTATTTTATCAGCACACGGTGGCAGTTTATTTTTAGATGAAATTGCCGAATTGCCTTTAAGTATGCAAGTTAAATTGCTTCGGGCAGTACAAGAGAAAAAGATTCGCCCTGTAGGTTCAGATCAGGAAATTGATGTTGATTTTCGAGTAATCAGTGCCAGTCACCAAGACTTAGATTTATTAGTTCAACAAGGTAAATTCCGTCAGGACTTATTTTTCCGTATTCATGTTATGGATATTATGTTGCCGCCACTACGTGACCGTGGTGGAGATATTTTGCTATTGGCCAATCATTTTATTCAAAAGGTTTGTACGGAATGGGGAATTTCAAGCAAGCAATTAAAGGCGAGCGCTGAGACTTACTTATTGCAGCAAGACTTCCCGGGTAATGTTCGTGAATTAAGAAATATGATTGAACGGGCTATTACTTTAAGTGATGATGAGTCCATTGATTTAACACACTTAGCGCCTCCTCTTAGAGGCAGTAGCGTGAGCCCGCAAATCGTAACGAAACAACTAAATCAAACACCGGCTGTTCAGACTCACCCAAAATTTCCAATGGAAGGTTTAGAACGCTACTTAGAAAATATCGAAAAAGATATTTTACTGAATGCTCTGAACATGACGCATTGGAATCGAACTTTAGCGGCTAAAAAGTTAGGAATGACATTCCGTTCTTTACGCTATCGACTAAAAAAGTTTGGCTTAGATACTGAAATGGGAGAGGAAGTATAAAAATTACTTCCTCTTTAGGAATAAATCTGCAACGCGCTCTAAATATACGTCTTCTTTCATTTCTGCAGGTAATGGATAGGTCTGGTTAGGTTGAATACCCTGACCTTCAATCATATTGCCATTTGGCGTGTAGTAATGAGAGACCGTCATCTGTAGAGCCGCCCCACTTGGCAAAGGAAATAGCTTTTGTACTACACCTTTTCCATAACTTTTTTCACCCATCACCCAAGCACGCTGGTGTTCTTTCATGGCCGCAGTAAAAACTTCTGCCGCCGATGCAGAGCGGTGATTAATTAATATACCCAGTTTTATATTCTGGAATTCATTACCGGGCAAAGCTTGAAACTGCTGGTTACCTTCCGAACGGCTTTTGGTCGAAACAATAATTCCGTTATTTAAAAATAAATCTGCTGACTCAACTGCTGCCGATAACAACCCACCCGGATTGTTTCGCAAATCGATTAAAACAGCCTTTAAACGTGGAGAACTGTTTTCTTCAATTAATCTTTTAATTTCATTAGCAGTGTCTTGTTGGAATACTCTAATTTTGAGTACGAGCACCTGATTATGTAACATTACAGGTTCTATATCGGTTTCTATTTTTTTATTACGGACTAAGTTAATGTTTCCGTTTAGCTCTTCTGCTTGTACTTGAAGTGTACTTCCTATAGAACCGTAAAGTAGTCCAAGCACCTGATCTTGGTTTAAATTTTTTAAATCTTGGTTATCAATTTTGAGAATCGTCTGACCATTTCTCAAACCTAATTTATAGGAATCAGAACCGGTTTTAAGATCACGAATCATCCATTTATGAGCATGTGATTCAGGGCTTAATGCAAAATCAACTGATGCAAGATCACCCTCTGTGTATTGAATCAGTTGGCGATATTCTTCTGCCGATAAATAACGCGAATAACGATCTAACCCACTCACTAACCCTTTTATGGCTTGTTGAAACAAGGCATCGTCAGATTTCACATCAACGTAGTTATCTCGAACAATTCCATAGATTTGCACAAACTGTTGAATCGACTCGATCGGCACCTCTGCATAGCTATGTTCCGGTTCTTCCGAATCCGAATGCAAAGGTGACATTTTTTCTTTTACAACTGGCGCTGCAAAGGTAAATTGGCTGCAACACAGCAACATACTTACAATAAGTTTTTTATATTTAATGTGTTGCAGCATCCAATCACCTTTAACTTATGCAGATAGTGTAATCAGATTACGTCCTTGCATTTCGGCAGGAACAGGAATCTGCATTAAATTGAGAATTGTCGGTGCTACGTCTGCAAGCACACCACCTTCTGCAATTGTTGCTTGTGTTGGACCAACATAGATAAACGGCACAAGCTCGGTTGTATGTTGAGTATGCACTTGCCCACTTTCATAGTCTTGCATTTGTTCAACGTTACCATGGTCAGCAGTAATGAGCATATGGCCTTTTTTCGCCATAACTGCCTCATAGACACGACCTAAACAAGTATCAACCGCTTCAACTGCTTTAACCGCAGCATCAAATACACCTGTATGACCGACCATATCACCATTTGCATAGTTCACAACCAATAAGTCGTATTCACCTGAATTAATTGCCTTAACCAACTCATCAGTGACTTCATAAGCACTCATTTCAGGCTTAAGGTCATATGTCGCCACGTTTGGAGACGGAATTAAAATACGTTTCTCACCCGGATATTCATCTTCACGGCCACCACTAAAGAAGAATGTCACATGCGCATACTTTTCAGTTTCAGCAATACGTAACTGGGTTTTACCTAAAGAAGATAAATACTCACCCAATGAATTTTTAAGGGCTTCTGGCATATATGCAACTGGTGCATCAATGCTTGCCTGATAACGCGTTAACATCACAAATTTAGAAAGATTCGGTACAACTTTACGTTCAAAACCAGCAAAGTCTTTCTCTACAAATGCGCGAGTAATTTCACGAGCTCGGTCAGCACGGAAATTCATAAATACAACGCTATCACCATCTTGAACTTTAGCAATATCACTAATACGAGTCGCTTTTACAAACTCATCATTTTCGTTGGCTGCATAAGCCAATTCCAACCCTTCAACCGCTGTTTGCGCAGTACGAAGTGCTTCACCTTCGGTCAACAAGCGATAAGCTTGCTCAACGCGATCCCAACGGTTGTCACGGTCCATTGCAAAGTAGCGACCAATCATGGTTGCGATACGGCCTTGGCCCGGATATTGAGCAAATAATGCATCTAATTTTTCTAAAGACGGCTGAGCACTACGTGGAGGTGTATCACGACCATCAAGGAAAGCATGCAAATAAACTTTTGCACCGCGTTTTAATGCAAGTTCACACATCGCCACAATATGATCTTCATGTGAATGGACGCCACCTTCTGAAAGTAGCCCCATGATATGGACAGCACCGCCAGCAGCTTTGGCTTTTTCAACAGCGTCGATCAACACTTCATGTTTAAAGAAGTCACCAGTACGGATATCTTTAGTAATGCGGGTAAAATCTTGATATAACACACGGCCAGCGCCAAGATTCATATGGCCGACTTCAGAGTTCCCCATTTGCCCATCAGGCAATCCAACATCTTCACCTGAACCAGAAATTAGACTATTCGGATGCTTGGCTTTCATTGCCGCCAAATTTGGTGTTTTTGCTGCAAGAAAAGCATTATCTTCAATCGCTTCACGGTGTCCAACACCATCCATAATGACCAGAACGTGAGGGATCTTGCCAGCAGTTGCATCCGTCATAATCAATTTCTCTTTTGTCTACAATTTCGTCACAATATCTTACCGAATTTTCGGTCAAGACTCTATTTATTCCTATGGCTTTCACCAATATCCGCGATTGATGAAAACCATAAATATCACTTATTTCTAGCGAGCGCGGTAAAGCAAATAACTTCCGGCACCAAACATTAGCAAGATAGGCACAAGTACGAACCATGCTGGAGATGGGGAATAAACCAAGCTCGCATAACCCAAGAAATCTTGCAAATAATAGAAACTCAAACCAATAAACAATGCGATCACCAAACGGAAACCCATTGATTGTTGGCGTAACGGTCCAAAAATAAAAGAACACGCCACTAGAACTAATGCAATGAGTGAAAATGGCGAAGCAACTTTTTGCCAGAAAGCTAATTGGTAAGTCTTTGGTACCTGACTATATTCATCCATATAACGCATAAAGCTAATCAGTTGGCTTGGCGATAAATCTTCAGGATCTAAAGTCACCATATGCACATATTTAGGCTGTAATGCTAAAGCAAGTGATTGTTCTTCATGGTCAGTTTTGATGGCATTGCCTGCCGCCAAAATGTCCATTTGTTCAGCTTTTTTCAAAGCCCATTGACCATTTTTAATAAACTGTCCTTGCTGAGCATTAATTAATGATTGCAAGTAATAGTTCTGGTCAAAGTCGACCACTTGAATGTCTCTTAAATTGCCTTGAGAGTTAGCATAGTCGATATAGATAAATCGCTGCCCTTCACGTGACCAATAGCCTTTAACTTCACCTAAAGCAGCTACTGAACGATGGCTTTTAACACTTTGTGCTTTTTCATTGGTATAAGGAATAACCCATTCACTTAAAGCAAACGACAAAATAATAAGCAGTAAAGCTGAGCGCATAACCCAACCAACAATACGCCATAAGCTAACACCCACTGAACGCATAACAATGAGTTCACTACTCGTTGCCAATGAGCCTAGTCCAATCACAGCACCAATCAAGGCAGAGATAGGTAAAATTTCATAGAGATAGCGAGGAGCTCCCCACAAAACATAGACGAGAGCTTGCCATGCGTTATAGTCTGGTTTGAGCTCACCCAACTCGCCAAGATATGTAAATAAGACCTGAAGAATGGACAAAACAACTGTGGTGCCAAACATCGCAAGCGCAGTGGTTTTCGTCACATATTTGGCGACTATTCGACGTGCTAACATTATAATTTCACTCGCTTGATCTGTTTCTTGATTTTTGGTCCCAACTTCTGCTTTCGTGAGAATAAGGCAGCAGCAACGCCATACACAACCAACACGGCAGGATAAGCCCAAATATCGAGTTCTTCTTTACTAATACGAGTCTTGATTGCAATCATTAATACGATCAGACTGGAAAAAATAAAAATCGCCGGAATAAGACGGTAATAACGGCCCTGTCGTGGACTCACCTCAGACAATGCCACTGATAGCATTAACGCAATAACAATCGTGAATGGCCCAAATAAACGCCATCCCAACTCACTTCTGATGACTGGATCATTCGTTTTTGAAAAGAGTTTTGTTGTTGATAGTGCTTCTACATCGCCACTCTCAAACTTAACATCTTTGTCATTTTCTAAACGTAGACGATAAGACTGAAACTCTGCTTGTGTATATTTTGGTTGTCCCGGGAATATTTCATAGCGACGACCTTGTACCAGATCAACGACATTGGCGGTATCATTTGCAACTTCTACACGAGTCGCTTCCTTTGCCAAAATCATAACATCTGGCTTATCTTCTTTAGCAGCGCGTTGATAAAAGAAAATATCCTTCAAATTCTTTCGGTCTTCTGACAATGAACCTGCATAGATCGTATATGGCCCAGAGGAAATAAACTCTCTTGGTCGAACCAAATCGAAACCTGTCCGAACAGCTTGTGTTGTTGTCAGTTTTTCAAACTCACGTAGTCCCCACGGCGTCATCCAGAGCATAAGCACAGACTGAAAAACCATATAAACAAGCGTCATTGGAATGAGTAATCGTGCTAATTGATGACGGCTTACACCACTACCATTTAATACAGCCATTTCATGGTCAACATATAAACGACCAAACACCAACATTAAACCAATGAAAAAACCCAATGGTAAAATGAGTGTTAGAAATTCAGGTAAACGATATCCAATGATGCTAAATAAGATACTGGCATCTAAACGCCCCTGCGCCGCCACACCAAAGTATTTGATCAGACGACCACCCATCATGATTAAGGTCAGTAAAGAAATGACCACCAATGAGGTAGAGACAACTTGCTTGACGAGATAACGCCGAATAATCAAAGTAATACTTCCAAAAGGCTAATCGGGACGTGTGCTAGTTTACCCGAATGTTAAAAATATAAAACCGCACATTGCAACGCTATGCTTGAAAGTGTTTCAATGTTTTAATCCAACATAACTTTCTATAGGCAATCACGGCAGCCATGAAATTTACAACTTATACAACTTTTCCCGAACAGACATCTAATGAATCTTTGTGGGTTTTAGTTGATTCAGAACAGCTACAAAGCAACATCAACACATATCAAATCAATAACCTAGAAAGCGTTCTTACTGCCACCCAATTCAAAGGCAACTTCAATGAAACTCTGCCTTTATTCGGGCAAGTTTCAAATCAACCTCATAGCCAATTACTTGGCTTAGGAAAAACAGCCGAACTTCATGCGGTTAAGCTCGCTAAACTTGCCCAAACCATTATCAAATCGACACAAAATAAATTTAAGCATATCGCAATTGATATTGCTGCGTTACCTGTCGAATACCATTATTTATTCGCTTTAAGCTTAACTCAAGCAGCTTATGGTTATGATGAGTTTAAATCGAAAAAAAATGAATTTGTGTTACAACAGGTTGATTTAATTAGTTCAACAACGAGCCTCGATGAAAAACAACTGGCTTTAGTGCATGCCGTACAATCTGGTCAGTCGTATGCACGTGACCTTGGAAACCGTCCAGGTAACATTTGCTTCCCTGAATATTTGGCAGAACAAGCATTAGCTTTAGCTGCAGAATTCCCTGACTTACTCAAAGTAACTGTCTTAAATGAACAGCAAATGGCTGATTTAGGTATGTATGCTTTTCTTGCAGTCAGCAAAGGATCTGAACGTCCGGGTCGTATCGTAACACTCGAATACCAAGCTGGAATCGATCAAGCGCCTGTTGTGCTTGTTGGTAAAGGCGTTACTTTTGATACAGGCGGTATTTCTTTAAAACCAGGCCTAGGCATGGATGAAATGAAGTTCGATATGTGCGGTGCAGCCTCTGTACTAGGTACTATTCGCGCGCTATGCGAGGCAAGACTTCCTATTCATGTCGTTGGAGCAATTGCAGCTGCAGAAAACATGCCATCAGGTAAAGCAACTCGCCCAGGTGATATTGTGACAACCATGAGCGGACAAACAGTTGAAATTTTAAATACCGATGCAGAAGGTCGTTTGGTACTGTGCGACACATTGACCTATATCAAACGCTTCAATCCAGCAGTTGTGGTTGATATCGCAACATTAACTGGTGCATGTGTAGTCGCTTTAGGTAAAGTACTGAGTGGTTTGTTCTCACCAGATGATGCTTTAGCAGCTGAACTTCAACAAGCGGGTGAGCAATCATTTGACCGTGTATGGCGTATGCCAGTGATTGAGGATTATCAGGAATTACTTGATTCACCATTTGCTGATATTGCAAATATTGGCGGTCCATACGGCGGTGCAATTACGGCAGCATGTTTCCTTGAGCGCTTTACACGTGAGTACCGTTGGGCTCATTTAGATGTAGCAGGAACAGCATGGTTATCTGGTCCAGCTAAAGGTGCAACAGGTCGCCCAGTACCATTACTCATGCAATTTTTAGCGAATCGTGTAAATACGAATGGCTAAAGTTAATTTTTATCTGTTTGAAACCAGTGAAGAACGGCAAGTCGATAGTGCTTGCCGTTTATGCCGAAAGATTTTGCAGAAGCATCCTAAAATCTGGTGGTATTGCCCAGATGTGCAGCTACAACAAACTCTTGATGAAAGATTATGGGATTTCGACCCTGCAAGTTTCATTGCGCATGGCATTGACCAAGCTGAAGCTGCTGTATGTATTTCGGCTAAACAACCGCTTGAACAAGGCTTGTTAGTATTTAATTTTAACAATCATGCACTTGAACAAGTTGATCATTTTAGCCACATTATAGAAATTGTTGAAAATAATGAAACAGCCAAGCAAATTGGCCGAGAAAAATTTAAAATGTATCGCCGTTTGGGTATAGAACCGCGGACCTTTAAATTATAACGCGCTAAAATGTAAATACTGTTGAACAAAGGAGAAGCATGGTGGCATTAAATGTCGGGCAAGATTTTAAAAAAAGATGGTTAAATGCGCCTGAAGCTGTCCGTCATGCCTATCAACAAGATCTGGCACGTATTTGCGACCTATTAGAACCACAAACCCCTATTCAGCTTTGGGTTTTAAATGATGAAAAAGCGCAGTTAGAATCACAGCAAAAAATTGAACAAGCTTACGCGGACCTTAAGGCAGAGCTTATTGAGCAAGCACGTATCCGTCGTCAACTCGCTTTAGAAAAAGCACTTGCTGATAAACGTGCATCAGAAGCTGCTTATGCTGCGGAGTTGCAAGCAGACGAAATTCGCAAGTTTAATGAACAAACTGAAACATTACAGACATTACGTAGTCATTTAGAACAAGAAGTTGCAGAACAAACCGCACGTTATCAGAAAAACCCTGAAACCCCAGCCGTCAATTACTCTGCTGGCGTAAAACTTAGTATCACCGATGATCAAATCTTATCTGAGCTTGAAAGTTTACGCATTCGTTTAGAACTTGAAGCTGAAAACTTAATTGAAGAGTCTATAACGGCTTTCCGAGCCAAACTACATTCGGCAGCTCAAGAAGAAATTGAATATATTTTAAAGAACTCTAAGTTTTCTGATGAAAAAATAGAGAAGTAATGTTGTAAAACTTCTTCTGTCATAAAACTGACACCTATATGTCACAAAATAGACATAAATATTATTTTTGTAGATCAATTGATTATGAGAATAGAAAGTAGCGTTTTTAAGATAATTAATGAGGGTAAGAAATGGACATTCCGCATCAGATTTCAAAGCAACTTGAGCAGCTTAATCAGGGTGAGCAATGGACATTTTCAGCACAAGAACTTTATATGAGTCATAACGACTTTAATTCGCTTTCAATCTTGCTGACACGAGCGTCGGAAAAAGGTGAGTTTTCAATTACAAGCACTCAGCATACTAAACCATGGGTTGGCACACATTCGGTTACACTCACCAAGCATTAATTTTTAAAAATAAAAAAACCGGAACATATGTCCGGTTTTTTTATTTTGATGATCTGGCTTTTATTTTAAAAAACCATTTTCAGCTAAAAAAGCCATACTAATATTTGACTCAGTTTTTTGTTCAGCTGCTTTATCACCTAGCAATAAACGTTCGATATAACGCGCCAACACGTCGACTTCAAGGTTGACCTTACTGCCTACTTGCCATGTTCCAATATTGGTACGTTCTGCGGTATGCGGAATCAAATTCAAGCTTAAAATATTTCCACGTAAGTGGTTAATCGTTAAGCTAATTCCGTCAACGGTTACAGAACCTTTTTCCGCCAAATATTTAGCAAGTTCTGTCGGTGCTGTAACTTCATAATAGATTGAACGAGCATCTTCACGCACTACGGTAATTTCACCTACGCCATCAACGTGACCACTTACAATGTGCCCGCCAAAGCGCGTTGTCGGTAACATTGCCTTTTCAACATTGACACGTTGCCCAACTTTCCAGTTACCCAATGTTGTTCGATTTAAACTTTCACGAGAAACATCTGCCGCGTACCAGTTATCGCCCCATTCAATCACTGTAAGACAAATACCATTGGTTGCAATCGAATCACCCAAATGTACATCAGACATATCCAGATCTGTCTGAATACGTAGACGTACATCACCACCTACACTTTGCAGGCTTTCAACTTTACCTAAACTTTCAATGATGCCTGTAAACATGGCTCAATCTCCAAATCTTTTTACACTGCTTAAATTGCAGCGCTTACCAAAGTGCGAGCTGTGTACTATTGCCTGAGGTATCTACACCACCTAGCTCGGCGAAGTGGTAAAGCTGGCCTAATAACTGACGTAATGGTGGTCCTGACTTAGCATGAGTATCAGTAATCACAATAAACTCAAGCACCCGTGCACGTTCAGACTGTCGTTGTTTACTCACTCGATAACGCGGAACATCTTGTGTTAACAAGGTCACTTTGCCTCGTTCCAGATTGGCCATAAGTAAATCTTTCGGCTCGATATTACCATCAGTTGAATAGCTGGTCAGAATATAGCGTGCATTGATCGTTGAAAGTAATTTCTCATACGCATCTTTTGCATGTTTAGAAGAGTTATATGGACTTGGGCGTTCTTTACGCCATGCTCTATCAATACCACTCTTATAACCTTTGGTATCCGGTGAAGGTAAATCCACCTGATCCCATAAAGTTAATGCATTTAAAACATGGTAATTACTACTATATGCGTGCTGGTTATATGGTGGATCGAGATAGGCAACATCAACCTCAAAACCACTCATTTGATTTGCTAGATGTTGTGAATCTACACACCACATTTCAGCAGCCGGACGTTTGCGATCACCAATCTCACAAAAACGGCTCGGGGTTAACCAAAGTAATGATTCAATTCGTTCTAACGCAGTTTGAGTACGTCCGCCCCACCCTTGGTGGAAGCTTTTAAATACACCACTCGTGTTACTGACAAAACTAGCTGAATAGAGCAATGGCGCAAGCAAAGCACTCATCTCTACATCATTAATTGCACCTTGTGCCTGCCATGTTGCAATCTGCTGACGAATTGCATCGATACGCATACCGTTACGGCGTTTAAAGAATAAACGGTCACGGGTTGGATCGTATACATCATCGTTACGTGGGCAAAGGTTATGCGTTACCCAACCTTTAACTTCAGGTAAGCGATTTAAATAATCGATTGCCTTTTGATAGCCACCTAATTCTTTAAAAGCAGGTGCATCTACACAGGCTAAAATCGCATGATTTAAAGCATGACTATAAGGTTCCCAGTCGTTTGCAATGACTCGGTAACCATTTTGACGTGCTAAACGAGATACAACGCCACTGCCGGCAAAGAAATCGGCAAAAATCGGTGGATTCTTTTTCTTGCTATTCAGTGTCCCTGTAATTTCAAGGGCTTCTAAAATTAGATGGAGCAATCGGCGCTTGTTACCCAAGTACGGCACAAGCTGATGGAAAAGATATTCGTCTGTCGTACGGGCTGCATGACGACGTTTGTGATAAACCGAAGGCTCTGAATTCATACTTTCTCTTGCGTAGGGATTAACCTTAAGCGTATATCTTGATCAATTTGTGTCACATCAAGAAGTGTAAAACGAAGTTGCTCTGCCATATATTCAAATTCTGCATTGAACATGGCCCTTGCACTTTTCCCCAATAAGGTCGAGGCAATATAACTGATCAATTCGTCCACCAAACCTTCTTGCAAAAAGGCAGTAGACAATGTTGCGCCAGCTTCAACCAACACATCATAAATTTGATGTTGCTTAGATAGGGTCTGTAACAGCATTTTTAAAGGCTGAATTTCTAATTGTATCACGCCTAAATCAGCAAGTTCTTGACGATACGGCCCCATTACCATCACAGTTTCAGGATTTTCTAAGATCTTAGCGTTAAGTGGTAAACGTCCTTGGCGATCTAAAACGACACGTTTTGGCTGAGCAACTGTCTCGATATCAAAATTATTGAGTGAACGCACGTTAAGCTGACAATCATCTGCAATCACAGTTTCAATACCTGTAATCACTGCTCCAGAAATGGCACGCCAATGTTGTACATCTTGGCGTGCAGCCGAACCGGTAATCCACTTCGACTCACCTGATGCCATTGCAGTACGTCCATCTAAACTTGAGGCTACCTTTAAACGTACATAAGGCATGCCTGTAGACATTGCCTTTAAAAAACCTTGATTAAGTTTTGATGCTAAATCTTCACAAATGCCAACTTCTACTTCAATTCCGGCATTTTCCAAAATCTGAACCCCCTTCCCCGCCACCAATGGATTTGGATCAGGACAAGCAACCACTACTTTTTTAACTTGGGCTTTTACCAATGCTTCGGCACAAGGAGGGGTTCTGCCATAATGTGCACATGGTTCAAGCGTAACGTAAGCTGTTGCACCTTGTGCATGTTCACCCGCTTCGCGTAAGGCAAAAACCTCTGCGTGTGGCTGACCCGCTTTAGGATGAAAACCTTGGCCAATTAACTGATCATCTTTGACAATCACACAACCAACATTTGGATTAGGCTTGGTCGAATATAGTCCTCGTTTGGCAAGTTCAATGGCTTGCTGCATCCAGTATTGATCTTGTTTTAACTCAGACATAAAAATCTCAAATGATTAGTGCTCACGTTGTTGCATTTGCTCAATTTGGCGGCGAAACGCTTCAACATCCTGAAAGTCTTGATAAACCGAAGCAAAACGAACATAGGCAACGTGGTCAAGTGCAAATAAAGATTGCATGACAATCTCACCAATCGTTCTGGATTTCACATCACGCTCACCTAAACGGCGAATCTGCAACTGGATATCACTTAAAACTGTTTCGATCTGCTCTTGTGTGACCGGACGTTTTTGCAAAGCATGCATTAACGAACGACGTAATTTGGCCTCATCGAAAGGTTCATTTTTTCCATTCGATTTGATCACACGGGGCATTACCACTTCATAGCTTTCAAAAGTGGTAAAACGTTCACCGCAACTTACACACTCACGACGTCGACGAATCTGACAGCCTTCGGCGGCTAAACGTGAATCGATGACTTTACTATCTGCGGCGTTGCAAAATGGACAATGCATAGCGGATTTATAGGGTCGATTACTTTGACCTAGTGTAGCAAAATTTCTACACTTACAGAACCAGCATTCTATAAGACAAAAAAACAGTCCGAAGACTGTTTTTTTGATTGGAATATATTACGAATTATTCGATACGTTCGCCATGTTGGCTTAAATCCAGACCCATGCGTTCATCATCAGCATTAACACGAATACCAATCACAAGATCAATCACTTTAAGAATAACGAAAGTCGCGATACCGCTGTAAACCATGGTTGCCAATACGCCTTCAACTTGTACCCATAATTGGCCAGCGAATGTTGGAGCTAATGCAACGTTGGCTGCTTTAATAATTTCGTCACTGTAGAATACGCCAGTTAAAATCGCACCGACAATACCACCTACCGCATGCAAACCAAACGCATCCAAAGCATCATCGGCTTTAAGTAAGCGTTTAAGTGCTGTAATACCCCAGAAGCACACTACGCCACCAATAAGGCCCATCACTAAAGCACCGCCTACCCCAACAAAACCTGCTGCTGGTGTAATCACAACTAAGCCAGCTACCGCACCAGAAGCACCGCCTAATACAGATGCTTTACCACGGATCATACGTTCAACAACTAACCAAGAGAATGCAGCAGCGGCAGCGGCAACTTGAGTCACTAAAATTGCCATACTTGCACGAGCACCAGCGCCTAGAGCACTACCACCGTTAAAGCCGAACCAACCCACCCAAAGTAAGCTTGCGCCCACTACAGTTAAAGTCAGGTTATGCGGAGCCATAGATTCGCGGCCAAGGCCAATACGTTTTCCAAGCATGTAAGCAGCAACTAGACCTGCAACACCTGAGTTGATATGTACAACTGTACCACCAGCAAAATCTAATGCGCCTGCTTTAAATAACCAGCCATCTGCAGCCCACACCCAGTGGGTAATTGGTGCGTAAACAACGAGCACCCAAACTGCAATAAACACCATGAAAGCTGAATATTTCATACGGTCTGCAATAGAACCGCTAAGGATCGCCACTGTAATAATGGCAAAAGTCATTTGGAAAATAACAAAGAGACTTTCAGGAATTGTCCCACTTAATGCATCAAACGCTACCCCGTTTAGCATTGCTTTAGACAAATCACCAAAAAATGCACCTGTGCCAGAGAACGCGATTGAGTAACCAGCAATCACCCACAGCAAACTTACCAAGATTGCAGCTGAAAGGCTGAACATCATCGTACTGAGTACATTTTTTTTACGTACCATACCGCCGTAGAATAATGCCAATCCCGGAATGGTCATTAATAGAACCAATGCGGTTGAAACTAAAATCCAAGAGGTATCACCTGTATCAAGCGTAGGTGCCGGTGCTGGAGCTGCTGGAGTTTCAGCAACTGGTGCTTCTGCAGTAGTTGCAGTAGCTGGAGATGTTGATGCAGCCGCAACTTCCGATGTTGGCGTTGTTACAGCTTCTTCTGCCCAAACGGCAGTACCACCCAAAAGAGCGCCTGATAGACTGAGCGCCATAAGCATTTTTTTCATTCGTGTCCCCCAACCTCATTTGCGAGTTATTTTCTACTCAGCAAGCTTTGTGCCAATTTAGACAGCATCCGGTCCAGTTTCACCCGTACGAATACGGATTACTTGTTCCAGGTTAGTCACAAAAATCTTACCATCGCCGATTTTTCCAGTGCTTGCGACACGTGTAATTGATTCAATTACTGCGTCGACCATTTCATCACTAATCGCAATCTCGATTTTTACTTTAGGTAAGAAATCAACCACATACTCCGCGCCCCGGTAGAGTTCAGTATGCCCTTTTTGACGACCAAAACCTTTAACTTCAGTTACGGTAATCCCTTGTACACCAATGTCAGAGAGTGCTTCACGCACGTCATCCAATTTAAACGGTTTTACAATTGCAGTTACAAGCTTCATGTTTGTTTCCTTCGGCTTCTTTTCACCAGTAAGGTTTTATGTTCAATTTTCATGCCAATATTTCAAAGGTTGAGGGAAATGAATCTTTTGCATGAACTTTCTTTATAACCTATTTAGTGAGCAAGATGTAGATGAGCTATCAAAAATAAAATGAATTTTCAGTAGTGTTATATGCTGATTTAATGATCTATTTGCACTAAAAAAATTGAAACCTATATCCAGCGCTTAAGCAGTGTTAAACTGTAAAGCATAAGGTAATACAACACTTTGGATATTTCATGCTAGAAACTTTGCTACAGGCCATTCTGGAACAAATTGATGAGCCTAAAAAAGATTTGGAAAAAAATTTACGTGCATTATTAAATGAAGCGGTTGAAAAGTTGGATCTTGTTTCCAAACAAGAGATCGACCGTCAAAAGACTGCACTTCAATCAGCCAATCAACGTTTAGAAGAGCTACAAAAACAAGTAAGTTTGTTAGAAGAAACTTTAAAGAATAAAAAATAAGCACCAACGTAGCGCATTTATACTTTACAACGATTAAAAATGAAGCACCATAATGGAACAATAAGATGTCTTTTTCTAAAATTTATACACGGGGACTTTTAGGTTTACATGCGCCTCTGATTGAAGTTGAGGTACATGTGAGTCAAGGTTTACCTTCTCTTACTATTGTCGGCCTAGCAGAGGCGGCGGTAAGAGAAAGTAAAGACCGGGTTCGCTCAGCCATTATTAATAGTGGATTTCAATTTCCAACTAAAAGATTGACCATTAATCTTGCACCAGCAGATTTGCCCAAAGATGGTTCACGTCTAGATTTACCTATTGCTGTAGGTATTTTAATTGCTTCTGGCCAGCTCCCAGAAAACTGCGCCGAAGATTTTGAATTAATTGGTGAATTAGCTTTAGATGGCCATGTAAGGCTAGTGTCAGGCACTTTAACTTTGGCAATGGCATGTCAACAGGCCAAGCATAAAATGCTTTTACCTCTCGATAACAGTCAGGATATTAGCCATTTACCGAATCTTGAATGTTATCCAGTGAGCCATTTAAAAGAAGTTTGTGATCATTTCTTGGGCATGAAATCACTATCTTCGATTGAACCTGCAACGACCTCAAACCAAATGCCTTATAAATTTGATCTGGCAGATGTAAAAGGTCAGCTACGTCCACGTCGCGCACTAGAAATTGCCGCCGCAGGCGGGCACTCGCTGCTCTTTAAAGGACCACCAGGTACAGGTAAGACTTTACTCGCTTCACGTCTTCCTTCAATTTTGCCACCGCTTTCTAATCAGGAAACGCTTGAAGTCGCGAGTATTTATTCTATTTCAAATACACCGCATACCTTTGGTCAGCGTCCATTTCGCGCGCCCCACCATACAGCATCAGCCATTGCACTAGTTGGGGGCGGCTCGCATCCTAAACCGGGTGAAATTACCTTATCTCATTTAGGCGTTTTGTTTTTAGATGAACTCCCTGAGTTTGATAGAAAAGTTCTAGAGGTCTTACGTCAGCCGCTTGAGTCAAAAGAAATCATTATTTCACGTGCAGCTCGGCAAATTACTTATCCTGCAAACTTTCAGCTCATTGCAGCAATGAACCCTTGTCCATGTGGTTATGCGTTTAATCAAGACAGCCGTTGCCAATGTTCGCCAGAGAGTATCAAGCGCTATCAAAACCGTATATCGGGACCATTACTTGACCGTATCGATTTACATATTGATGTACCGCCTTTAAAAGCTCAGGAACTGCAAGATCCAACACCTGCTGAAGACTCTACGGCTGTAAGACAGCGTGTGATTTATGCTTATGAACAACAAATGCAAAGACAAGATTGTTTAAATCAAGCACTTTCACCGAAACAACTTGAGCAATATGCTGTACTTGATAGTACTTCTCAACGAATGATTGAAATGGCTCAACAACGTTTGAATCTGTCGGCTCGTGCTTATCATCGTGTTTTACGGGTTGCTCGTACCATTGCCGATTTGGCGCAAAGTGAGATGATCCAAAGTCCTCATCTTACAGAAGCGCTCTCTTATCGAGGCAATCATTCTTAAAATAAAAACAGCGGATTATGAGTCCGCTTTTTTAATATTTATAGAAGTTATTAATAAGAGAATTTATTACTCCCTATGTATTAATAGAAGTAAAGAGGATGCTATGAAAATTTTGGCTATCTCAGGTAGTGCAAGAAAAGAATCTACAAATACTGCTCTATTAATAGCAATGAAGGATATAGCACCGTCCGACATTGAATTGACAGTTTTTGATCATATTAATAATCTGCCTGTCTTTTCTCCAGATAATGAAGGAGAAAAAACGCCTACTGTAGTGGAAGATTTCATCAAATCTGTTTCTGATGCAGATGGCATTATCATCTCAAGTCCAGAATATATCCGTTGTATTCCAGATGGTCTCAAGAATGCAATTGATTGGATGGTTTCCCGTACCGAAATTATAGATATACCTATTGTTCTGGTTCATGCATCTAGCCGCGGCGACGACATGCTAGTTTCTTTAAGAAGAGTATTGTCGACTGTTAGTAGCAATTTCTTTGAAGATTTATTTTTAAGGATTTCTCTCATCGGCAAATCTCCTGAACAAATTAGCGAGATGCTACAAACCGAAAAATATAAGTCACAAATTACTCCCTTTCTGCTTACCTTTGTCTCAGAGATTCAAAAATGTAGAAATGAATTAGAGTGAACTTTCTTAAAATAAAACAGCGGATTATGAGTCCGCTGTTCTTTTATTAAAAGCTCCATTTAAAGTCTCAATTAAGCAAGTAATTTCTTTCTCTGATAAAGCCGCAAAGCCAAAACGGATACAATGATTAGTACATTCTTCCTGTTTAAACTTATGCTCTGTATCAATGTTAAGTTCTTTTAATTTTATAAGCTGATCTTGAGTAAATGCTTTCTGGAATTTCGCCCATAAGGCCATTCCACCTGCAGGTGGTTGTATCTGAACAGTCTCAGCAAAAACTCGATGGAACTCAGCTAAGGCATGGTCACGGCGTAGTTGATATATTTTTTTCATTTTACGGATATGCCGCTTGATTTCCCCTCGCTGCATTAAATCTGCTAAAGCAAGTTCCGTAATGTTATTGCCTTGCCGATCAATCAATAGAATATCTTCTGTAATCGATTGAATGATTATTGACGATGCCACGACGTATCCCAAGCGAATACCGGGTGCGAAGACCTTTGATAATGAGCCCACATGAATGACCAATTCAGAATGAGGCAAACTTGCTAAGGGTGGCATAGGCCGGCTGTCATAATGAAATTCGTGGTCATAGTCGTCTTCAATAATATAAAACCCCCATTTTTTTGAAAGCTCTAAGAGTTGAAGACGGCGAGACATGGCCATGGTGACAGTTGTAGGATATTGGTGATGCGGAGTTGTATAAATGGCAGCAACTGAGTGCTCTTGTAAAATCCGTTCTAGGTCGTCAATGACAATACCTTGTTCATCTAATTTAACAGAAACCACTTGAAAGCCATTTGACTGAAATGCTTTAAAAGCAGATGGATAATATAATTCTTCAACAACGATAACTCCCTGCCGATTGGGTAATGCTCGAGAGGCAAGAAAAATTCCCATTTGACTACCACGTACAATACAAATCTCATCTTCAGCAACATTCATAAAACATTCCATTGACAACATTTGTTGTAAAGCCTGTCTTAGCTCAACCATCCCTCGTGGGTCACCATATCCCATGTACTGGTTTTGCGTAATTTTAATCAGTGCATGCCGGTATGCCCGCGAAAATAGTTCGTAGGGAATAAGCCTCGGATCTGGCACACCATCGTTATGTGGGCGTTGAATCACTTCTTGAGTGATTGGTTTATCATTAACTTTTCGCTCAGATACTGGCTCTATTTGAAGCTGTTTTTCTGGCAAAACATCCGCCACAAATGTGCCTTTCCGGGGAAGGGTCACAAGCCATCCTTGTGCTTCTAATTCTTCATAGACTGCTTGTACGGTTTTTCGATTAATTCCTAGTTCTTTTGACAGGCTACGAGACCCTGGCAGCATAGTCCCCTGCACTAAACGGCCACTTAAAATTTCCTGACTAATCAAGTTAGTCAGTTTTAGAAAAACCGTTTTTTCTTCTCTTTCATCGATACGAAAATGTACTTGCCAAGGTCTTAGCATATCCACCCCATCTGGACCATACAACTTATAAAAACTGGATGTATTGATTCATCCAGCTATTTTCTATTCTGCCTTCACCTACTTAATTTGGTCAACTGGACTGGAGAAGAGATGAAGACTGCTGCTGTAAACAAACAAGACCTGATGCAACACGCACAGCAAGATATGCAAAAGTGGATTAGTGACTCAGATTTAACTGATCGTCAAAAGCTTGCACTCACTTGCCGTATTTTATTTGACCATGGCCATGATGCTGGTTTAGCAGGCCAAATTCCCTGCCGTAGTGAAAATAAAGAGTCCTTTATTACCCAACGTTTTGGTTTAGGTTTTGATGAAATTACTGCCTCAAATTTACTTGAGGTAAATCAAGATTTAGAACCCATCAATCAAGAAGGAATGGCAAACCCAGCTAATCGTTTTCATACATGGATTTATAAAGAACATCCAGAAGTGAACTGCATTATCCATACGCATCCGACTCATGTAGCGGCTCTATCGATGCTACAGGTTCCACTTATGATTTCCCAAATGGACGTCTGCGCACTTTACGAAGACTGCTCATTTGTAGGTCATTGGCCAGGTGTTCCTGTGGGCAATGAAGAAGGTATTTTGATTTCTTCTGCGCTGGGTAAAAACCGTGCTGTTTTATTGTCTCACCATGGCCAACTGGTTACAGGAAAAACCATTGAAGAAGCCTGCAACTTGGCTCTTTTAATTGAACGAGCAGCTCAACTGCAACTGCTAGCGATGTCTGCCGGACAAATCCAGCCGATCCCACATGATTTAGCAACAGAAGCTCATGACTGGGTTTCTATCGATAAACGTAACAAAGTGAACTTTGCCTACTACGCACGTAAAGCTTTGAAAAAACATTCTGACTGTATTTAAAAAGAGATTTCGACCATGAAACTAAACGGCATTATTGGCTACCCTGTTACCCCATTTTCTGATGACAACACCATTAATCTTCCTGTTTTGAAACAAATGCTGGATTTGCTGATTGCAAATGGCTGCGATGCGATTGCGCCTTTAGGCAGTACAGGCGAAAGCGCTTATCTTGAATGGGATGAATGGTGCTTAGTCGCAAAAACTTCAATTGAAAGTATTAATAAACGCGTGCCTGTCATTATTGGAATTTCAGAACTCACGACTGATCAAGCCATTAAAAAAGCCCAAATCGCGCAAAGCTACGGTGCAGATGCACTCATGGTGATTCCTATATCTTATTGGAAGCTAACAGACCAAGATATTTTTGAATATTATCAAGCAATTGCCCAAGAGACCACACTACCAATTATGATTTATAACAACCCTGCGACTAGCGGTGTTGATATGTCTCCAGAATTAATCGTGCATATGTTTAATAGCATTGCAAATATTACGATGGTGAAAGAAAGTAGCGGTGATATTCAGCGCATGCATAAGATTTATGAGCTATCAAAAGGAGAACTCCCATTTTATAACGGGTGTAACCCTCTAGCTTTAGAAGCTTTATGTGCGGGAGCAAGCGGCTGGTGTACAGCAGCACCAAACCTATTAGGTCAACGACCTCAACAGCTTATTGAACATGTAAAAAATGGTGAGTTAGAACAAGCCCAAAATTCATTTTATCAGCAACTTCCTTTACTACGCTTTATTGTAAATGGTGGTTTACCTAAAACGATTAAAACTGGTTTACAACTAAAAGGTGTCTCTGCGGGCTTCCCACGCAAGCCATTATCTAAAGCTACGGATATTGAGCTTAACCAGTTAAAACAGCTACTTTCTGAAATAGAAAACTAATAAAAAAAGCGGGTTACTCACCCGCTTTTTTAAAACT
Organism: Acinetobacter sp. 1294243; assembly: GCF_000588015.1. Taxonomy (NCBI): domain Bacteria; kingdom Pseudomonadati; phylum Pseudomonadota; class Gammaproteobacteria; order Moraxellales; family Moraxellaceae; genus Acinetobacter; species Acinetobacter sp. 1294243. The sequence goes on along the minus strand of NZ_JFXG01000013.1, from coordinate 32,748 downwards.
CAAACTTAGAATGTTTTAGTTAAACTAAACACCAAGCCCGTGTCATAAGGTTTCTTACCAGCATCAGTCATACCAGAAGTACTAATGTCTGTACCAACAACATCTAGCTCAGCAATAATACCCAAGATGTTATAATTCACACCAACTTTATAATCGATATAGCTATCGTCTTCACCTGGCCCACCCGCAACTACAAGTAAAGAGTCTTTGTTTTTGAGTTTGTTATAACCAACTGAAGCAAGTCCAGTAAATCCTGTGTCTGCAATTGGTGCTGAATAACCGACGTTGAAATACCAGAACTCATCAGAGTGGCCCCAGTAATCATCTGAATAGCTTACGCCCACACTAAGTGCATCACCTTTAAATAAAGAGTCTGCAAACGTTAATTTTCCGTAAAATTCGGTGAAGTCGAAGCCAGTATCACCATTGTATGGGTTAGTAAATTTTGAGTCAGAACCAATATAGCCATAATGAATTACACCCACATCATACGTTGGTGCAAGCGTATCAGACAATTTTAATGTATTTGTATAACCTAAAGAGATATCGGTTTCAGTTGAAACGCCAGGTGTATTAAAGTCTACGCTTGACCCCCAAAGCGCAACATAAGCACCTGACTTATGAGAAAAGGTGAACCCACCTTGAATAGCTGGGTTATTTGACGATTGGGTAACACCACGGAAACGGTAGTCTGTGGTCGCTGCCACACTACCTGTTGCCGTGATTCCATAAAAAGATGGAGCATCTTCAGCCATAGCCATAGTTGACCCTGCTGCAAAGATACCAAGAGTTACTGCCTTAAGTGCAAATTTCATCATTTTGATCTCCCCCACAATGAACGCACGATTTATAGGAATTAAACAAATTGTGTTACTTGAGCTTTAGCAATTGCTGTGCCAAGTACGAATTTGCTATCAGTTCTCTTCATTAATTTTGAGATCAAACTCACTTTATTATAAAATTTCTGGGTAATTTTTATAAAAATATATCCATAAAAAACATAGCGATAAAATAAAATTCTTATGCGATAAAAAATACTAAACATACGAAAATCCCTTATCGGAAATTAATGAGCGAGGCGTGAAGTATTCATTTGTTGCACATAAATTTTCTATTTAATCTTAGAGGCGAGATATAAAAAGTATGTAAATTTCTGGAAGACAATGCTTGTATTGATCTGTGATTGCGCATTTCTACTCATTGGATTTGTTTATTTATTACTTGTTTAAAGTAGATGTACTATTTTGGGTCTTTTTTAAGCAATAATATGGATAAAAAGAGTAGTGCACAAAATACAAGCAATTTATTGCACTAAATTTGATCAATCTAAACATATTTTGTTATCCGCCTGTAGTGATCTATTTTTGTACATTCCATTTTTAAAATAACGTTATATAGTAACAATTTAAAGGGTATAAAAATAAAAGTGATGAAAAAAGAAACTTAAAATAAGATTAAAAAGTAAACATATCCAACAAAAAAGAGTAAAAAATGAACACAAGAATCAACTATTTTTTGAACTTTAAATACAAAATAAATGGTAAAAATCCACTAAAAATTAAATTACTTTTTTTATTTTAAACAATAGATTAAGTATAAAAGACGAATTATAAATTTATTAAACAACCCCTACCACATTAATCAAATCCTGCATAGCATATATAAAATAAAATGAACAAAAATATATCTTTTTTACAGATTACTTATACAATTGATGGAAATCCTAGGCCCTGAACAATAACAAGGCACAGGATTTATCGTTTTTATGAGGTTCTTTAAATATGCTAAAAGCACAAAAACTTACATTAGCAGTTCTCATTTCTGCGGCAATAATTTCCTCAGCTCAGGCAAGCGAGCAAAGTGAGGCAAAAGGATTTGTTGAAGATGCGAACGGTTCTATTCTCTTCCGTACAGGTTACATCAACCGTGATAAAAAACAGGGCGCAAAAGATACTAGCTCATTTGCTCAATCAGCAATTGTAAGTATTGATTCTGGCTTTACCCCTGGTATTATTGGTTTCGGTGTTGGCGCTGTGGGTGATGGTTCATTTAAGATCGGTGAAAATAAAAATGCCGGTAACCAAATGATCCCATTACATAATGATGGCTCCGCTTATGATCACTGGGCTCGTGGTGGTGGTAGCGTTAAAGCACGTTTCTCGAATACAACAGTACGTTACGGTACTCAAGTACTCGACCTACCTGTTCTTGCAAGTAATACTGGACGTATGGTTCCTGAATATTTTACAGGTACTTTATTAACTAGCCATGAAATCAAGAATCTTGAAGTTGTTGCTGGTAAATTTACTAAAAACCAAATGTCTGATCAAATCAATACCGATGCTGACGTAAATGGTAAGGGTCTTGATCGTGCAATTGTGTGGGGTGCTAAATACAAGTTTGATGATAATTTAAATGCATCTTACTATGGTTTAGACAGCAAGAATAAGCTTGATCGCCATTATGTAAATGTGAACTTTAAACAGCCATTGGCGAATGACAGTTCATTAACATATGATTTCAGCGGTTATCATACTAAGTTTGATGAAGGTGCTTTTACTTATTCTCAAACTACTGATGATCTATCTAATCGTCAAAATAACATTTGGGCTATCTCTACGGCTTATAATACGGGCCCACATAACATCATGGTTGCTTACCAACAAAACAGCGGTAATGTTGGTTATGACTATGGTCAAAATGCTGACGGCTTCCAAAGTATCTATTTGCCAAACTCTTACATGTCTGACTTCATCGGTAATGATGAAAAATCTGCACAAATCCAGTACAGTCTCGATTTTGGTAAATTAGGTGTATTACCTGGTCTAAACTGGACAACTGCATTTGTATATGGTTGGGACATCAAAGTTAAAAATGTAACTGATGATGCTCAAGAACGTGAGTTCTTTAACCAAGTGAAATACACAGTTCAAAGTGGTTTCGCTAAAGATGCAAGCCTCCGTATCCGTAACTCGTATTATCGTGCAAGCGACTCATACCAAGGTGCGTACATTGGTGATACCAATGAATGGCGTTTATTCCTTGATATTCCTGTGAAATTATTCTAATTCACAAATCTATCAAGCATAAAAAAACCTACGTCTGGTAACAGATGTAGGTTTTTTATTAAGCTCAAAATATCAATTGAGACATTCTGAGCTTATAAATTAAAGCTTATTTAGCAGCTTCAATTGCTTTTAATACTTCGGCTTTAGCAACATCAGCACCTTCCCAACCACTGATTTTTACCCACTTACCTGGTTCTAAATCTTTATAGTGACTGAAGAAATGCTCAACTTGGCTAATCAATAACGGAGGAAGATCTGTATATTCCTTCACATCTTTATAAAGTGGAGATAATTTTTCGTGTGGAACAGCGATTAATTTCGCATCAATACCACCGTCATCTTCCATATTTAATTTGCCCACTGGACGGCAACGAATGACTGAACCAGCAGCAACAGGATGAGGAGTTACAACAAGTACGTCTAATGGGTCGCCATCTTCAGACAAAGTATTTGGAACATAACCATAGTTCGCTGGATAGAACATTGCTGTACCCATGAAACGGTCTACGAACAATGCATCAGAATCTTTATCGATTTCATATTTAATTGGTGCTGCATTTGCAGGAATTTCAATAATGACATAGATGTCATTTGGCGCATCTTTACCTGCTGGGATATTGCTGTAACTCATATCAATACTCTTTCGTTATGAAGTCAGATGTAAAATCCACTCGATTATAGCGTGGATATCATCAAAATGATGCCGATTATACAATGGGCACACGCGAAAGTTGATATGAATGATGACAGAATGACACTCAAGTCAGTTTAATCGTGACCACAAGTAATAAGATTGGACACAATATAGATAAGAACCAAACAATCGAGCGCAAAGTTGCCCAATTACTTAAATAGCAAATACCATAAATAACTCTTAAAATAATATATGCCCAACCTAATCTCAGAATAAAATATTCCGGAACAACCATATATTCAGCCATTAAAATAGCAGTTAAGAATAAAGGTAGGCTTTCAAAGCTATTTTGTTGTACGGCATTAGCGCGAGCAGCAAGGCCTGTTGTTTTAGCCAAAAAAGCTCTTGGGTTTTGATTATCGACGGGCTGAAAACCACCTGTAAATTTTGCAATTACGGTAAATGCGTATGGCAGCAAACATGCCACTAAAATAATATAGATAATGCCGCTGATGCCCTGCATAGTGCCATCCATCACTGAAAATACTGTTGATCATGCTATCATAACATTGCGTTTTTACCTGAAATTTTATGCAATCACTTGTCATCACTGATTAATAGGGCCATGTATGCAACAACCTGATCAAAAAGAATTGTTTGACGTCTTAGACAAGCAAAAACAAAATCAGCTTCAGGTAGACCGTATATTAAAAATCGTATTTCCTATTGTCGCTTTTTTATTGAGTGTGATTTGTGCAAATCTAAATTGGCAATCGACATTGGGCACCTTTGTTATTTTAACAATTACTTTTATTGCAGTCGGTATTAAACGGCTTCCTTTATGGCATTGGTTAATTGTGATTACCCTATATTGCCTAGTAGATAATTATTTAAGTTATGGTCAGCTCGATTTAACTCATTTGCGTTTGCAATTGGGCACAATGCTAGTTTTTGTTGGGATGGTAGGAATTGGTCGTCCTTACATAGACCGCTGGTTTATGAAAAGCCACAACAAAATGTAAAAACAAAAAAAGCGCCCTAAGGCGCTTTTTTATTAACTTTTTAGGCTGGCTTACGTAAGTCCTTACGTAAGATTTTGCCTACGTTTGATTTAGGTAATTCATCCATAAACTCAACATAACGAGGGCGTTTATAACCTGTTAAGTTTTCTTTAGCAAAGTTCAAAATTTCTTCAGTCGTTAAGCTTTGATCTTTTTTCACGATAAAGAGTTTTGGCACTTCACCTGATTTTTCATCAGGAACACCAATTGCTGCAACTTCCAATACTTTTGGATGTTTAGCAATAACTTCTTCGATTTCGCTTGGATAAACGTTAAAGCCAGAAACCAAAATCATATCTTTTTTACGGTCTACAATTTTAGTATATCCACGGCTATCCATAACGCCGATATCACCAGTACGGAAGAAACCGTCTGCAGTCATGACTTTCGCAGTCTCATCAGGACGCTTCCAATAGCCTTTCATGACTTGAGGACCACGAATAGAGATTTCACCTTGCTCACCTAAGGCAACTTCTTTACCGTCATCATCTAAAATAGCAACTTCAGTTAAAGGTAACGGAATACCAATAGTGCCGCTAAATTCAGTAGATGCAGGAGGGTTTGCAGTCGCTACCGGAGAAGTCTCAGACAAACCATAACCTTCAATAATGGTTGTACCAGTAATCTTCTTCCACGCTTCTGCTGTAGAAGGTAGAACTGCCATACCACCGCCCATCGCCATTTTTAAATTGCTATGGTCAAGTTGTTTAAATTCTTCATTGTTTACTAAAGCATTAAATAATGTATTTACTGCTGGGAAGAATGATGGCTGATATTTACGTAATTCATTAATTACCGCTGGTAAATCACGTGGGTTCGGAATCAAGATATTTGCCTGACCTTTATACATACCGTACATCGCGCAAACCATGAACGCAAAAATATGATAAAGCGGTAATGCGCAAACAATACGGTCGCCTTTAGCACCATCATTTGCACCAAATTTACTTTGGAAGATACCATCACACTGTAAAAGGTTGGCAACCAAATTAAGATGTGTTAATTCCGCACCTTTTGAAACACCTGTAGTACCACCCGTATATTGAAGCACGGCAGTATCACTTAAAGTTAAATTTGGACGCTTATAATTACTCGGACTTACTTTATTTAATGCTGTATTAAATTTAACGTACCCTGGAATATTCCAAGCAGGAATTTGCTTACGTACTTTACGTAATACAAAATTTACTAATGTACCTTTAAGCGTACCAAGCATATCTCCTACTGTCGCAACTACAACATGCTTCACAGGAGTTTTACCTAAAATGCTTTGGTAAACACTGGCAAAGTTTTCGATAATCACGAGTACTTCTGAACCCGAGTCATTTAATTGATGCTCAAGCTCACGCGCAGTATAAAGTGGGTTTACATTCACTAATACTAAGCCTGCACGTAACACAGCTAATGCAACTACAGGATATTGCAATACGTTTGGCATCATCACTGCCACACGAGTTCCCTTTGCTAACCCCAAATTTTGCAAATAGGTCGCGAACTTACGGCTTGCAAGTTCCAACTCGTTAAATGACATCGCTTTATCCATAAAGATAAAGGCATCACGAGAACCAAATTTTTGGAAATTACTCTCAAAAATATCAACAAGAGAGGTATTTTCCGCAGGCAATGCTACTGTTTCTGGAATCCCTGTTTTTTGGTATTCTGCAAACCAAATCTTTTCCATAATGCCATTATCTCCGATTCGTAATCCTTAGTAATAACTGTTATTCAATGCCCCAGCTATTCTTTAGCTTCTTGGTGCCAGAACATATTTAAAACTTATTGGCACATTCATGACACTTTCGAACAAGATTATGAGACAGAAGTTTTGACAATTTGACCCTGCCAAATTTTTTGCATGGAGTACAAATTGCGTACTCCAAATTGCTGTCCTTTTAATCGTTATCCAATACCAATAAGTTCAGTTCATTGCTTGAACTTATTGCCATATATAGCGTATTTATGTTGCCCGACGCTAGCTTTATCTCTGAATCAACAGTTTATTTGCTTTTTGATATCCACGTGGTAAGAGGTGACCTTTTGAAGCTCGTTTACCCATGTATTTCTGTAGATCATCACCTTTTAGTTTTAGATGTTGTTGACCTGCAACCACCTGAATTATTTCATCTAAGTTCAGGGTTGTCATGGATAAAATCTGCTCTTTCGCTTCAAGTTGTATCAACTTATTACCTTTACCCTTATTTAAATTTGGCAGTTCTGACAAATCAATAATCAAGAGTCGACCTGCTGAGCTGAGTACAGCCAAATGTGTCATGTTTTGGGCAGATATTAACGGTAGTGCTTTTGACTTTTCAGGTACCGACAAGAAGCTTTTCCCTGCCTTGGCATTGGTATCTAACTGTTTGACTTGAGTTTTAAAACCATAACCTGATGAGCTAGCAGCAATAAGTTCTGACTCTTCATCATCTAAATAGACCTGAATAAACGCAACTCCACTTGCAGGAGCAAGTTTTGAACTTAATGGCTCGCCTAAACCTCTTGCTGATGGCAGACTGCTAATAGGCAAGGCATAACTACGCCCTGTCTCATCGAGGAAATAAATTCGTTGATTGGTTTTACCCACCGCATGACTTAAATATTGGTCACCAGCACGATAGTTTAAATTCTCTGCATCAACATCTGCACCTTTTGCAGCACGAATCCATCCCGCTTCAGATAAAACCACTGTTACTGCTTCAGCCGGCATTAAATCTTGTTCTCTAATTTGAACAGCTTCAGCACGTGCAACAATTGGAGAACGGCGTTCGTCACCAAACTTTTTCGCGTCTTCTTTTAATTCGCCAATAATCAGGTTTTTTAAAGATTCTGGGTTTTCTAATTGCTCACGAATAATCGCTGCTTTTGCTGAGAGCTCATCCTGTTCTTGACGGATTTCCATCTCTTCAAGTTTTGCTAAATGGCGTAACTTGAGTTCTAAAATTGCTTCTGCTTGTATCTCATCAATTTTGAAATGGTCCATCAATACAGGTTTAGGCTGATCTTCTTCACGAATAATACGAATAACTGTATCAATATCGAGATAAGCAATTAAAAGGCCTGCCAAAATATGCAGGCGTTTTTCAATTCGGTTTAAATGATATTCCAAACGGCGAGTAACCGTTTTTTTACGGATCTCAATCCACTCAAGCAAGATACGTCGAATCGACTTAACCTGAGGACGACCATCCTCACCAATCATGTTTAAATTAACGCGGTAGCTTGATTCTAAATCGGTAGTAGCAAATAAGTGGCTCATCACCGCTTCAGCATCAATACGGTTAGAACGAAGTACAATCACGAGTCGTGTTGGGTTTTCATGATCCGACTCGTCACGCACATCCACCACTAATGGTAGCTTTTTGGCCTGCATTTGGTCGGCAATTTGAGTGATCACCTTAGAACCCGATACTTGATACGGCAATTCGGTAATCACGATTTCATTTTTTTCGATGGTATAAACCGCTCGCATGCGGTAACTACCACGTCCAGTCGTCTGGATTTTGAGTAATTCTTCAGGCGGAGTAATAATTTCAGCTTTGGTTGGTAAATCTGGCGCTGGAATATATTCAGCCAATTTCTCGTCTGATGTTTGCGGATTACGAATTAAGGCAATTGTTCCTTTAATCACTTCACGCAAATTATGTGGCGGAATATCAGTCGCCATACCAACCGCAATACCAGTTGTACCATTCAGCAGAATATTAGGAACTCGTGCTGGCAAGGTAATCGGTTCTTTTAATGAACCGTCAAAGTTATCTTGCCATTCACTCGTGCCTTGTCCTAACTCACTTAGTAATAACTCACTGTAGGCAGAAAGTTTTGCCTCGGTATAACGCATCGCAGCAAACGATTTAGGATCATCTGGTGAACCCCAGTTCCCTTGACCTTCAATCAAAGGATAGCGATAACTAAACGGCTGAGCCATCAACACCATGGCTTCATAACATGCCGAATCACCATGCGGATGATATTTACCTAGTACGTCACCTACAGTACGGGCCGATTTTTTTGGCTTACCACTGCTTTTTAAGCCCAACTCGCTCATGGCGTAGACAATACGGCGCTGTACAGGTTTTAAGCCATCACTGATATGTGGCAATGCACGGTCCATAATGACGTACATGGCATAATTCAGGTAAGCCTGTTCAGTAAATTCGGCTACAGAGCGGTTTTCTGTCGCTTGATGCGCAAGGCTGGTCATAGTCAGCTTATCTTCCAAATCAGTCGTTATTTTAAGTGAGTCTTATGCTAAGTGGGCTATGTTACAGACACAAGAGGGACTCTGTCACCTGAGCGTCAAATTATGTCTCATCTCTCTATATTTTTAGTTACTTGCTATAAAGTTAGGCAAAACTAGAGGCCTATCGACTCTAGTCTTTTACCTTGGGTTTCTTCACCTAATATTAAAATTACAGCTGCAACCAAAAGTAAAACAATAGTAAACATCATAAAAACATGGCTAAACCCATTTTTGGAAACCATCATATGAGTGACGACTATCGGCGCCAAAATTCCACCTAAACGGCCCATTGCCGATGCCCAGCCCGAACCAAAAGCCCGAATGTTGGCTGGATATTGCTCTGGTGTATAGGTATATAACACTCCCCATGCACCCAAATTAAAGAAGGACATGAGACAACCCCAAAACATAATGCTGTTTACACTGTCGGCTTGTCCAAAGAAATATGCAGACAAGGCACAAAAACCGATAAATGCAGCGAGTGTAATTTTTCTACCCAATCTCTCTACAAACCATGCCGCTGCCAAGTAGCCTGGTAGCTGCGCCAAAATCATAAGCAAAACATATTCAAAAGATTTAACGATGTCATAGCCCTGTTTCACTAATAAACTTGGCAGCCACGTAAAGATCCCGTAGTAGGAATACACAATTCCAAACCAGATGAGCCAAAGCATTAAGCTTCTGCGAGCAAATTGACCACTCCAAAGTTGTTTAAAAGAGACTTTTTGTCGCATGGCTACAGGCACGACTTCAATATGGTGAACAATTTGAACGCCTGCTTGAGCTTCTAATTTTTGAACCAATGCATGTGCTTCTTCAACACGTCCACGGTTAATCAGGTAAGGTATGGATTCAGGGAGTTTTTTCCAAATTACTAAAATATAAATCAGTGGGAGGCCACCCATAAGAAATGCAATGTGCCAACCAAATTTAGGAATAATAAAATAAGAAATGAGTGCAGCAACTAACCAGCCTAAACCCCAAAAACTTTCGAGGAGGACAATAAAACGACCACGTACATGTGCAGGTATATATTCACTCACCAATGTCACTGCAACGGGTAACTGTCCACCAAGTCCAAGACCAACAATAAAACGAAAAATTAATAACCACTTTAAGTCTGGAGCAAAGGCACATAAGGCAGTCGCAATGCTATAGATCGCCATGGTTATAGCAAATATTGTCTTGCGGCCAAAGCGGTCTGCTAAAGCTCCTGAGCAAACAGCTCCAATAGCCATCCCTACAAAACCAATACTTACAATCCAACCGCTTTCTGCTGGCGTTAATGCCCAGTCTTTAACAAGCGTTGTCATGATAAAAGCAATGATACCGGTGTCCATCGCATCAAACATCCAACCTAAACCAACCACCCACAGTAATGTGTAGTGAAATTTGCCAATTGGAAGATTTTGTATACGTGAAACCAGATCCATAGGAAAAACTCTACTGGAAAAAATAAGTGAGCAAGACAATATATTTAATTGTTATATCATGCTCACATCGAATTCTGCATGATTAATGTTCGTCAGTTGAAGAAGCCGATTCTGCATCATCATCTTTATAAATAAATTTAGGCATTTCTAAGCCAAAATAGATCGCAATCAGACGCAAGGTAAAGCCAAAAATTAAAGTTGAAATGACTGTTAACTCTAGGCTTAATCCTAAATCCTGACAAACCCAGTAACAGATGACTGCCACAAAAGAGATACTCGCATAGAGTTCTCGGCGGAAAACGAACGGGACATCGTTACATAAAATATCACGTAAAATACCGCCAGATACTCCAGTCAACACCCCTGCTACTGCCGACACGACAAAACCATGTCCCATTTGTAGGGCAATCTGACAACCAATGATCGTAAAACCAATCAAGCCTAATGCATCGAGCACCAAAAAGATGTTATGTAAATGACGCATCCATTTGGCAATAATAATCGTGACAAATGCAGCACAACAGGTCAGAACTAAGTATTCCGGATGTTTTACCCAAGTTAAAGGATAGTGGCCAAGCAATACATCTCGCACCGAACCACCACCTAAAGCAGTCACACAGGCAATCAGTACGACACCGAACCAGTCCATACTCCGTCGACCAGCAGACAATGCACCTGTCATGGCTTCCGCAGTAATCGCAATAATATAAATAACGGTGAGTAACATTGCCCTTTCCCTCAGGCCAAACAGTGGGCGTATTTTAAGATAAACTTACAGAAATTGTGCACAGCATTGCTTAAATTTTTTTCCTGAACCACATATACAAGGTTGTTTCATTGTGACGTGCATATCGACCGTTGGGTCGAGGAAAAACCATTTTTGCTGGTGATAAACAAAATGTGAAACCTCATGATGAATTTGGGCTTTTTGTCCATCATGATAGTGAGCCTTAAACTCAACCTGTGCGTGGGTTTTATCTAATTTTTCGTTGGCATTAACCACCTCTAAACCCAACCATTGATTTTGTTTGCTCCACTCTGCGATGGCATCTTTATCTAGTGCTGTTTGCTGACCTAAAGCAGTCGTTTGCACAATATAATCGATTTGCTGTAATGCAAAAGCGCTATAACGTGAACGCATAAGCTGCTCTGCCGTTAGTGCTTTGGCTGTGCCTAAATGTAAAGGCTCACAACATTGTGTATAGCTGCCTTTTCCACATGGACAAGTTTGTTGGATCATTTGGTGTTTCTCAAATAAAAAATAGCTCAGAGTTGAGCTATTTTATGATGTTTCTAGACTTAAAACGTCATTTAATCTTTTGATTCATCTTGCTCGATAGAAACAATATGAACTTTCTCAATTTTATGACCTTCCATCGTAATCACTTCAAAGCGATAACCGTCTGCCTCAACAGCTTCACCATTTTCCGGTAAACGGCCTAAATGGAATAACAGGTAGCCCGATAAAGTTGAATACTGTTCACTTTCGTCAACGAGATCACGACCTAATAAAAGTGATACATGGCGAATATCAGTTGAACCTTCAAGCATTAATGAACCGTCTGCCAAGCTTTCAGCAGCAGCGTCTAACTCATCTTCATCAGGGAATTCACCAGCAATCGCTTCTAAGATATCAATTGGTGTTGCGATACCTTCGATGGAACCATATTCATTTAATACGATCGCCATTTGTAAAGGTGCTTGACGCAATTGCTCCATCACCATAAGCACTTGAGCATTTTCATGCACAATCACAGGTTCACGTAGATGCTTTTGGAAATCAATTACACCTGTTTCAATAAAGTTGTTTAAAACTTTATGCGTAAGTGCAATACCCTCAATATTATCAAGTTCACCGCGTGCAACGATCAAACGAGAATGTGTCATCGACATTAAACGTTCTTTTAAAACTTCAGGTTCATCGTCTAAGTCAATCCACTCAAGTTCAGGGCGTGGAGTCATAACAGATTTTACAGGACGCTCTGATAAACCAAGCACACCTTGTACAAGCACACTGTGATAAGCACCATTTTCTTCGTCAAAAACTTCATCAGCAAAAGCTTGCGTCGCTAATACATCTTCTTTATCAGAAGATTGAGTATCTGAAGAACTACTATTTTTACTGCCTAACATACGTAAAACCGCAGAGGCAGTGCGATAACGTAAATCTGTAGTGGTAACTAGCTTTTCCTGATTGCGACGCATGCTCTGATTGATAACTTCTACCAAAACCGAGAAGCCAATTGCAGCATATAAATAGCCCTTCGGAATATGGAAACCAAAGCCTTCCACCACCAAAGAGAAACCGATCATCATCAAGAAGCCAAGACACAGAATGACAACTGTTGGATGTTTATTGACGAAGTCCATGAGTGGTTTTGATGCCCACAACATGATTCCGACAGCAATAACAACCGCAACCATCATCACTGACAGCTCTTTCACCATACCTACAGCTGTAATCACACTGTCTAACGAGAATACAGCATCAAGCACAACAATCTGGACAATAACCATCCAGAATGCAGCATGAACAGGATTATCTTCTTTATGAAGTTGTTTTCCTTCCATCCGTTCATGCAATTCCATGGTGCCTTTAAATAATAAGAACACACCACCGAATAACAAAATCAGATCACGACCAGAGAAAGGATGGTCAAAAATATGGAAAAGTGGTTCAGTTAGTGTCACAACCCAAGCAATCGAGGCTAAGAGTATAAGACGCATTCCCAAGGCGAGCACCAAACCGACTATACGTGCTTTAGCTCGTTGCTCGGGCGGCAATTTCTCAGCCAAGATTGCGATAAAAACGAGGTTATCGATCCCCAATACAATTTCAAGAACGATTAAAGTTGCTAAACCCACCCAAGCAGAGGGATCAGACATCCATTCAAAGATCATTGATCCTGCTCCTGTGTTGTTTGAATTTTATCTTTATTTGGCAACACAACAGGCGCGCCTATACAAAGGGGGGAAAATGTTTTTTTAAGACAAGAAATTAAAACGGAGCGACTACAACCACTACCCATATTTGTTCATATGTTGTTAAACGATTTTTTAGTATAGGCAAGATTTAACATAAATTCATCATTTTTATTTGTACATAACCAGCATTCACCAAACCCATACAAAACATGAATCTTTCTTATAAATCTGCTTATAAAGTTGTCATATCTTTTGCTTAGTGTAGACAAGAAATATGAACGTGATAAGGTGAAAATAAAGCAATGAATAGCGTATTAACAATGGCAGTAAATGATTCACCAATAACAGCTGTAAAAACAAAACAACCTCTTATTGCATTATATTGTGGTTCACGTGCAGGAAATAACCCAATCTACCGAGAAAAAGCAATTGAACTTGCTCACGGAATTGCTGAACAAGGCTTCGGTTTAGTCTATGGCGGTGCAAGTATCGGTTTAATGGGACAAGTCGCAGATAGCGTTCTCGCAAATGGTGGAGAGGCTGTCGGGGTGATCCCTGAATTTATGCTTGATTATGAAGTCGCACATGCAGGACTAACTGAATTACATGTCGTAGAAACCATGCACGAACGCAAAGCCATGATGGCAGAGCGCGCAAGTGCATTTATTGCGTTACCGGGTGGTCTAGGAACATTTGAAGAAATATTGGAAATAGCCACTTGGGGCCAACTCAACCAACATCAAAAGCCGATGATTTTATATAACGTAAATGGCTTTTATAATGCATTGATCGCCCAATTAGACCATGCAGTTCAAGAAGGTTTCCTTCCCCTTCAGCACCGAGCTAAATTAATTGTATGCGAAGAGGTCGATCAAATTTATAACGTCATTAAAAACTTAAAAATGCCAAAAAGATTTGTTGTCTAGTTGTCCCCCTACTCTATTTAAAAAAGCGGTTCTGCCGCTTTTTTTGTTTTAACTATTTTCACCGTTGCCTTCATAAGCACTTAGATTTTGTAAAGAGGTATTCAACATTGACTTACTTCTTTTAAATTCAATTTGTTTTACACTAGATCAAAACGTTAATTTTTAAATGTTATGAATGCCACGCCGACTCACCAAGCCTTGCAACCCGAATATCGCTTACTCGTTCTTTTGGTTTCTATTGGCTTTTTTATGCAGGCCTTGGACACAACGATTGTAAATACCGCTATTCCTGCAATGGCTCATCATCTCAATGAAGATCCTTTACGCATGCACAGCGTAGTGGTGGCCTATGTATTATCGGTTGCCGCTTGTATTCCTTTAAGTGGCTGGTTAGCAGACCGCTTTGGTGTCAGAAGTATTTTCTTGTCGGCAATCGTCATTTTTACTCTGGCTTCTTTAGGATGTGGACTTTCACAAAGTCTCAATGAACTCTTATTTTTCCGCGTTATCCAAGGTGTGGGCGGCGCCTTACTACTTCCTGTAGGTCGACTATCACTTTTAAAAATTATTCCTCGAACTCAATTTTTAGCTGCAATGAGTCTAATGAGCCTTGCAGGTTTACTCGGACCGTTGGCGGGCCCAACTTTAGGTGGCTGGTTAGTTGAAGTTGCAACTTGGCATTGGATTTTCCTGATTAATATTCCTATGGGCATACTTGGCATATTAATGACACTAAAAGTCATGCCAAATGTAAAAGAACCCTCAGTCAAAACATTCGATTTGGGTGGCTTTATCTTATTAGTCGTGGCCATGATTGGATGGTCTTTAGGGATAGAACACCTAGCCTCACCTGAATATTCAAAATGGTTTAGCATTTCATTATTAGTCGTCGGAATAATCGCAACACTTTGGTATGCCTATCATTCACATACTCATCAAAATGCATTATTCCGCAGCCGACTCTTTAGAAACAAAATTTATGCGATTGGTATTTTAGGTAATTTCTTTGCTCGCTTTGGTGGTAATGCTTTGCCTTTTGTTTTACCACTCATGCTACAAGTTGCTTTTGGTTTTGAACCCTTTATTGCAGGTTTAATGATGATTCCCTTGGTCTTGGGTTCATTATTTTCAAAGCCAATTGTCAGACCTATTATTCAGAAAATTGGCTATCGACGTTTTTTACTCATCAACACAACACTTGTTGGATTATGTATTGCCTCTTTTGCAATCATGACCGTCGATACTCCAACTTGGTTTAGAGCCTTACACTTTTTCTTATTTGGCACATTAAATTCACTGCAATTTGTTGGCATGAACACATTGACCTTGAAAGATTTGCCTCAACAAGATGCAAGTAGCGGTAATAGTTTTCTATCAATGATCATGATGCTATCAATGAGTATTGGCGTGGCACTGGCAGGGACACTCATTAACGTATTTACCAATTATTATGGCCCAGCTTATGTAACCACTGCATTCCATGTCACTTTAATTTGCCTCGGTTGTATCAATGTCATTACTGCATTTATTTTCTGGCAAATTCCAAAGGATACGCCTGTATAAGCAGTTGCATTTTTAGCATGGTTTCTCGCTCGCGAATCACGCTATGATGTCGACTTCAAATTTTAACGAGTTTTGAATGAGCAAACTGGCTAAAACTTTTTTCACATCACGGCACAATACCCTAATCGGAATTGGCTTAGCTTGTGTTATGGGAGTCTTAGCTTATTTTGGTCTGTTCTATCAACAAAAAGCAGTTGCGCAGGACTATCCGGTGCAAGGGTTCGATGTTTCTCATCATCAAGGTGATATTAACTGGAAAAAAATATCACCGGAAAAATTCCAATTCGTCTATTTAAAAGCGACCGAAGGCGGCGATTACAAAGATTCAAAATTTCAGGAAAACTGGCTCAAGGCACGTGAACATGGGTTTCATGTAGGTGCTTATCATTTTTATCGTCTATGCCGTGATGGAAAAACACAAGCGGATAACTTTATTGCGACTGTACCCAACAAAGCCGATGCCCTTCCTCCTGTTATCGATCTAGAATATGACGGTAACTGTATTAATGCGCACACCAAAGAACAATTACTTAAAGAAATAGGCATCATGCATGATCGCTTAAAACAGCATTATGGCAAACAGCCCATCTTTTATATTTCCAAAACTTTTTACCACATTGTATTAATAGGAAGTTTCCCTAATACACCACTTTGGGTCAGAGATTACGAAGGAAAACCTGAGCTGAAAGACAAAAGAAAATGGCTCTTTTGGCAGCATAGTAATCAAGGTAAAATTGAAGGCATGACAAAACCAGTAGACTTAAATGTTTATGAGGGTTCAGTCAAAGAATGGCATCATTTTTTACAGCAGCAAGGCATCGTGAAAGCACAATAATATGCGCAAAATCATTCATATCGATATGGATGCCTTTTATGCATCGGTCGAATTGCGAGAGCGTCCTGATCTAAAGCATCTTCCCGTCGTTATTTCTTCGCATCATCCGCGAGCTGTGATTGCTGCTGCCTCCTACCCTGCCCGTGAATTTGGTTTGCGTTCTGCTATGTCGATGAGTCAGGCAAGAAAACTATGTCCTCAAGTTGTCATTATTGAACCAAATTTTGAAAAATACCGTACGGTTTCCGCTCAAATTCACTCAATCTTTCAGCAATATACGCTACTTATTGAACCTTTATCTTTAGATGAAGCCTATTTGGATGTCACTGAAAATCTAAAACAAATTGCGAGTGCAACTGAAGTTGCCATGCAAATTCGGGAAGATATTTTTCGATTAACTGGGCTTACTGCATCGGCTGGGGTAGCACCAAATAAATTTTTTGCAAAAATTGCTTCGGATTGGAACAAACCTAATGGCTTATGTGTAATCAAACCTTCGCAAGTTGCTACTTTTATTCAAGACCTTCCGCTTAAAAAGATTCCAGGCGTGGGTAAAGTCACTCAGGAAAAATTACAACAGCTTCAGCTACATACTTTAGGTGACTTACAAAAAATTGAAGAAGCTGTTTTGGTTCACCACTTTGGTAAATATGGACAACAACTCTATCTATATGCTCAGGGCATTGACCATAGACCTGTTCAAGCTGAAAGAGCTCGCCAACAAATTTCGAAAGAGACCACTTTTGACAGTGATTTTACTTTGGCTCAATGTCAGCCCTATTGGCAGGGATTAGCTGAAAAAGTCTGGCAAACCCTAGAGAAAAAGCAACTCAATGCACGTGGTGTGAATATCAAACTTAAACTCAAGAATTTTCAGACTCTACAACATAGTAAAAGCTTTAAAAGACCGATCCAGTCGCTACAGGACCTAATCCAAGTTTTATTTTTATTGTTAAATGAAATGCAGATACCCGAACATTTCCAGTTTCGCCTGATTGGTATAGGCGTTTATCAATTACAAACGCAAGCCGATGACTTCCAACTTAACCTCTGGTGACTGATTAATTTTTACCCGAAAGAGCAACTTTTGAACAAAATAGGCTCCCTTTTACTCAAACTTTAGAGTAACCTAATCAACGCATATTCATTACCCATGTATTTGCAACATGCCAAAGCAACCTTTACTTTCGGCATATCGTCCTGTGATTGGCGTGACGACCAAATCCGAATATTGCAGGGCTCTTCTGATACATGGCTTAGATATCCCTTCCTCACAATAATCTACTGAAATTCTTTTCTACTTGCTTGCACCGACCTAGCAACTCTTCATAAAATCAAAACTATTAAATAAAGCCACTTTAGAGCATTTTTATGACGGTAAAGCGTTTACACGTTACTTCACGCTACTGCGAAGTTGCGATTTCAGGTAATTTGGTACACCTAGCTGGGCAACTCGCCGATGATACAAGCGCAGATGTCACAGGGCAGACTCAACAAACTTTAGATAATATTGACCGTCTATTGGCAGAAGCTGGAACTGATAAAACCCATATTCTTTCTGTCATGATTTTTTTAAAAGATATTGAAAAAGATTATGCAGCAATGAATGCGGTTTGGGATGGATGGATTAGCGAAGGGAACCCACCAGCACGTACATGTGTAGAATCAAAACTCTATGCACCCGATGTACTTGTAGAAATGACGGTTGTTGCGGTACTTCCATAATTTTTATAATTATAAATCCATGTAAAATTGAGCAATATCTTAGGTGATATTGCTCAATTTTTTAGTAATTTTAAAATTTTGAATTTCAGCATCTTATTAAGATATTCTTAAATGAGCTCTCAGATTAGTTGCGCTAATGTCGAATTTTTAAGGCTTCACAAAAGCATTTGACATTCTTTCTAGCTGGGGTGTCGCATGCAAAGTTGCTAATTCTGATTCAGGACTCAATAAGTCTCTTCTTAAGTCATGATAATCAGGCACACTACTATAATGAAGCACACGATAGCCAGCCAATTGTAATAGGCGACGCTCATATTGTTGATGCGCTCGGCGTAAACCGTTTTCCCCTAGAACAACGACTACAATTACCTGATAATTTTGATCAAGCACAACAAAATCAGCTGACATATTTTGATATTTACGACGTGTATGCGCGTATTTTGTAGTTAGAAGTGCATCAAAAGATACATGCGCTAATACGGTAAATTTGGGCAAAACAGTTTGTAGTCTGGTTAAGGTCATTTGCTCATGGCTAGTTAACACTGCACGGCGCTTTAAAGCACTATCATGTTGATGCCTTCGTGACAGACTTTTCACTGCCATAACAACAACCAGAAATAATAATAAGATCGTGATTAAATAATACATGGGCCTAATCCTTTAAGTTTTTTATAATGATTTTGCTAGATCACACTTTGTTTTAATTGATAACGACACAGCCGTTTTTTAAAAGGTTCACTTAGTAATTTCACTTGTAGTTATCAAGCTTGGCTTAAATTTAGCCACCCTCACATTATTTATAATCATAGAATCAATAACAATCAAGTGCAGCTCGTCAGATTTTGGTTATTTATCATTATTCGTTACGTTTTTTGTACTTTAAATCCTCGAAAATCTCATTATACGATTTAAATAGAGTCATAAAAAACAAAACAGGCTCTATTTAAGAGCCTGTTTTATCATTATCCACGAACTTTAGATTTAGGTTTACTTTTCCCACCAAACGGTCTTTTCTCACCTGTTTCACGAGGAGGTAAACCAGTATGTTGCGTTAGAACCTGTCCTTTTTGTGGACGCTTTTGATTCGAATGATTATTCGTTTGCTGATTATTTCGTTTAACCGAATCACCTGCTGCAGACGAATTTTTCTTACGAGCAGACTTATATTCCCCTTCTGTGCCTTTTGGCTGATAAGTCGGAATTAAATGCTGCTTCGAATTACCAATTAAATCTGCGCGCCCCATCTCTTTTAGGGCCTCACGAAGTAATGGCCAGTTGTTTGGATCATGATAACGCAAGAATGCTTTATGCAGACGACGGCGTTTCTCGCCTTTTACAATATCAACTTTTTCAGTATAGCGAGCGACTTTAGCAAGCGGGTTTTTGCCCGAATAATACATGGTTGTTGCAGTTGCCATTGGCGATGGATAGAACGTCTGTACTTGATCGGCACGGAAACCATTCTTTTTCAACCAAATTGCAAGGTGCATCATGTCATAATCTGAAGTACCCGGATGCGCAGCAATAAAGTAAGGAATTAAATATTGCTCTTTCCCTGCTTCTTTACTGAAACGGTCAAACATTTGTTTGAAACGATCATACGTACCAATACCCGGTTTCATCATCTTAGATAACGGACCTTGTTCGGTATGTTCAGGAGCAATTTTTAAATAACCACCAACATGGTGTTGTACTAGTTCTTTTACATATTCAGGGTTGAGTACCGCAAGGTCATAGCGCAGACCAGAACCAATCAGAATTTTCTTCACACCTTTAATTGCGCGCGCTTTACGGTAAAGCTGTACTAAAGGTGCATGATCCGTATGCAAGTTTTGACAAACACCCGGATATACACAAGAAGGTTTACGACAGTTTTTCTCAATTTCAGGATCTTTACAGTGCAAACGGTACATGTTTGCTGTTGGGCCACCTAAATCTGAAATAATACCGGTGAAGTTTGGTGCCGTATCACGGATTTTTTCAATCTCACGTAAGATCGAATCTTCCGAACGGTTTTGGATAATACGACCTTCATGTTCTGTAATCGAACAGAATGTACAGCCGCCAAAACAGCCACGCATAATGTTGACCGAGAATTTGATCATATCAAATGCAGGGAAACGCGCATCACCATAAGTAGGATGTGGCAAACGTGCATAAGGTAAATCAAACACATAATCCATTTCCTCCGTAGTTAGAGGAATTGGAGGCGGGTTAATCCACACATCTCGTTCACCATGGCGTTGAACGAGTGCACGAGCATTACCAGGGTTGGTTTCAAGGTGCAAAATACGGTTTGCATGCGCATAAAGCACTTGATCATTTGCCACTTCTTCAAAAGAAGGTAAGCGAATAACCGCCAACTCTCGTGGTGGTAATTTGTGTTTAATTGCTTTTGACGGTGCTGGCTTTAATTGAACGATTTGAGTGTCGTCATCAAGTTTGTCGCCTTCACGCACAATGGGATTTGCAACAATCTCTTTTTGGAAATTTTGATACTGAGCTAAAGAGTTACCCTTTTCTTTTTCAACCTCACAGCCATCAATATCTTCTGTCATGACATATGGGTTAATAATTGGATCAACACGCCCAACCGTATCTACATCATTACTCGCAACTTCAACAAACTTTGCTTTTGATGCTTTGTTATGTTTATTAATAATAAATGCCGTACCACGAACATCTGTAATCTCGTGGATTTTCTCACCTTTAGCCAAACGATGCATTACATCAATAATGGCACGCTCACCATTACCATACATCAGCAAATCAGCTTTTGAGTCCATCAAAATCGAACGACGGACTTTATCTGACCAATAATCGTAGTGTGCGATACGGCGTAAACTGCCTTCAATACCACCTAATAACACAGGTACATCAGGGAATGCTTCTCGACAACGTTGGCAATAAACTGTTGCTGCGCGGTCTGGACGTTTATTTGGTTCATTATTTGGAGAATATGCATCATCCGAACGGATTTTACGATCTGCCGTATAACGGTTAATCATCGAATCCATATTACCTGCGGTTACACCCCAAGCAATTGTTGGCTTACCTAAAACTCGGAAGCTTTCAACATTGGTCCAGTCTGGCTGCGCAATAATTCCGACACGGAAACCTTGTGCCTCAAGCACACGTCCAATCACACCTGATACAAATGATGGATGGTCAATATAAGCATCACCACAGACTAAAATAAAGTCACACGCATCCCAGCCGAGTTGGTCCATTTCTTCTCGTGACATCGGCAAAAATGGC
This sequence comes from Acinetobacter sp. 1294243, assembly GCF_000588015.1. Taxonomy (NCBI): domain Bacteria; kingdom Pseudomonadati; phylum Pseudomonadota; class Gammaproteobacteria; order Moraxellales; family Moraxellaceae; genus Acinetobacter; species Acinetobacter sp. 1294243. The sequence goes on along the minus strand of NZ_JFXG01000013.1, from coordinate 11,083 downwards.
GCTGGTTCAAAACACGACGCCCAATATTTGTCGTAATCAAACAGCGCTTTTGGCGCAGTTTGCATGGTATAAGCGGTAGACATGGCTTTTGAATCTCGGCTAGCAGATGAAGGAGAGACATCTAAAGATGAAAGCCGATCATTTTAACATGAATTTCATTCATTTTCCCTGTTTATAAAACATGCGAAAACAACGATATAGAAATTAATTTGATTAAACTTTACTCAATATTTTATTCTTGTAATAAATACGGCGGACCAAAATCCGCCGCAGTTTTAATTTTTATTTATAGAGCTTAGAACAAAGCTTTTGGCAAACGAATTTGAATAATCTCGTTATCGTCAGCCAGTTTTGCGTTACGTCCTGTCGAACCAGGGAAATTATTATCATTGAAAACCGTCAGCGTTGTGCCATTTTCAATAATTACATCTTCAATGGTTTCAAATGGAAAAGCAAAAACCTCCCCCGTACCAATATCCCCTGCTCTAGCTGTGCCATACAACAAATTCGGGTTAGCAATTTTAATTAAATCGACTAAATCTTCACGGCTTACTAGCTGACCTGACTCATTCAATTTAATACGGATTAATTTTTTATATCCACCTAAATTGTTCTGAGTCGCATCACGTTCAATAATAATTCCTTCTTTATCATTAAAGAGTTGGAAGTCACCAATATTGGTTGCCTTGCTGTCTAACTGGAACCAATAATATTTTCCTGTATACACTTTTTTCTTCACATCAAATTGCGAAATCAGCAACTGTCTTTCCGTTTCTCGAATTGATTTAATTGGCTTTTCTATAAGAGGGTAAAGATACTGCCCATCTGGCGAAATCGCCATTCCTTCAAAACCACCACTTTGTTGAACTAGAGGTTCTACAAAATTAATTTGTGCTTTATTAAACTGATTTTGTGGTGAACGTAATTCTTGAGTCGGATGTAACGGATTTGGCAGAGCAATCGGTGCATCTAATAACACACCATTTGCTGAAAAATGAAGTAAATAAGGCCCAAACTCATCTCCAATCCAGTAGGTCCCGTCACTAGTACGCTGCATCGACTCTGGGTCAAAATCAGCGCCCGTTAATAAACGCTCAGGTGTATTACCATTGATGATATTAAATGGAATTAATTTATTCGGATCACGCAGTTGGATAAAGCTTTGTACAGTAACTTGGCTCGTGCCTTTAGCTTTAGTTTTGAAATCAGGCTTTATTTTATAAATACGAAGTAAAAAGTCTGCTGAATTATCTTGAGTTCCAAAACCGTTATCGGCCATTGCCATATAACTGCCATCTTCATTTTTTAATGCAGCAGAAAAGCCTTGTACAGGTTGACCTTTAAATGGAGGATAAATTCCATTTGCACCTTTCACATATGCACCAGAGTCTGGACCAGCAGCATAAGTTTCTACAGGTAATTTAGCAAAAGAAATTAAGGTTGGTTCGGTAACGTTTTCAGTAGGTGAAGTTTGTTCTTGGTCGTTATCATCATTACATGCCGCCAATCCTAAACTGGCACAGCATAATAATACCGCTAATGTTTTTTTGCTCATGGTTTTATACAGTTGATAAAAAATTAAGCAAATTTAATCAAGCTTATATGAAGTTTTTACTTCAAAAAGATGAAATCTTTATGGCGAAAATATGACAAGACCAACTATTTAATACAACTTCAAAAATTAGACCTCTTCGCTAAAAACTGCTTAAAGTTTTGTTGGCTGATATTCTCCAGCAATTGCTGCTTTTAAAAATTTTTGGAAAGTTGGACATTCCATATGATTTTCAGCAGGACATACAGCAGCGTGTTCTAATCCCTGGCTGATAAAATGCAATCGCTTTGCCATTTGCTCTAATTGTTCAGCTTTATCTTTTAGTTTTTGACGGTCAAGATCAGGCTTACCATCTTGCCCAAACATTGTGGCAATTTCATTTAAAGAAAATCCTGCAGCACGACCTAAAGCAATTAATGCCAGTTGATCAATTACTTGTTTGCCATATTGTCGACGTAAGCCTTGCCGCCCTATCGATTTAATTAATCCTTTCTCTTCATAAAAGCGTAGGGTAGCCGTTGTGACTTTTGCCTTCTTAGCGACTTCACCAATATCCATAATACCCTCTTGACTTCAAGTGAACTTTAATTTGCACAATAAATTTATCACGTTTCATACGTATAAAAGCAAGGTGTAAAAATGAATACATCCACTCTGTTCTTTCAAGCTTTATGTCTTGGTATTGGTGCAACCATCGTTATGGATATATGGCTGTTAATACTAAAAATATTTAAGGCCCCGACTTTAAACTTTGCCTTTCTTGGACGTTGGGTGGGCTGGATATTTCAAGGAAAACTCGTCCATCAATCTATTGCTAAAAGTACCCCAATAAAGGGGGAATATTTATTAGGCTGGATTGCTCACTATAGTGTCGGGATTATCTTCGCATTGAGCTTTCTCTTCATTGTAGGTTCGACTTGGCTCGACCACCCTCAGTTTTACTCAGCACTACTGTTTGGTTTGATCACCGTTCTCATTCCTTTTTTTATTATGCAACCAGCTATGGGTAGTGGTTTTGCCTCATCAAAAACACCTCATCCTTTTTTGAACTGTCTGAAAAGTTTGCTGAACCATAGTGTTTTTGGCTGTGGTTTATATCTCACTGCAAAACTATTTCAAATTTAAATAAAGGGAAATTTCCATGAAAACTGTTGCCATTATTTACCATAGTCGCCAAGGTCACACCCAATTTATTGCTCAGCAAATTCAAACTGGTATTTTGAGCCATAAAAATATGAGAGCAGATTTACTCAATGCCGAAGATATTATCAACAGCCCAGAAATTCTTATCCAATATGACGGCTTAATTTGGGGCTCCCCCACTTATTTAGGTGGTGTATCTTCCAAATTAAAACAACTCATGGATGCAACTGGTCCATTATGGAAAAAACAAAGTTTTAAAGGAAAATTAGCGGCTGGATTTACCGTTTCCTCCCTTCCTGCTGGTGATAAACAATCGACGTTAATTTCGATTTTCACCTTTTGTATGCAACACGGCATGTTATGGGTCGGTAATCCAATCATGCCTGAACAGCACAAAGGCATTCCTTATACGCAAGCAGCCAACCGTCTCGGTTCATGGTCAGGCTTAATGGCTCAAGCTGAACATGGCAGTAATGCAGATGGTTTTGATGAAGGAGATATTAAAACTGCTCAACAATTTGGAGAAAATTTTGCATTGACCTTAAATGCTTATCAAGGAATATAAGGCCATGAAAGCACAGAAACTTTTATTCCTCTTAATTTTATCAGGAATGATGTCTTTTATAGTTTCAGGTATTTCAACTTTCAAGGCTGTAGGGCTAAATCATCACTTCGTTTCATTATGGTTATCGGCTTGGATCATTGCATGGATATTAGCTTTCCCAAGTGTATTGATTTGTGCTCCTATAGCCCAAAAATTAGTCGACATCATATCTAAGAAAGTTGAAAAAAAACGACTGTAAGTTAAAACGTACAAAACTTGCGGTGATTTGCGGATATTCAGCTTTAGTATTTTTTCATAGTATATAAATCATAGAGAGACAGGATGTCTCATTGAAGAAGAATAAGAACGCAGGAAGCGGTAGTTGACAGGAGTTAACTACATAAAGCTGAATACGAAGAAACCTCGACAGGATGTCGGGGTTTTTTCATTTTAATTATACAAAATTCTTACTTTCTAGATGTGCTGAGCAACAGAACTTATATTGATCCGATAAGTACAGCTGAATACCATCATTTCATTTGAAATTTGATTATTGGTTTTGTATTTTGCTTACCTCATCTTTAGCTCAAGATCATTTTGAACCATCAGAATTACACCGCCTTAGCCTCAAATTTTTTATTATTGCATTGATGACAATAATGACAGGGTGTACAAGCTTAGGACCGAATAGTGGCTCATTTTCTTGGCGCTCCAATAAACTCTCGTCTGGCTTACAAAAAGCTTATTCTGTTCCAGCGAGTACAGCCAATCGGCTATCTCCAATGATTATTCAAAGTGCTGACCAATATAATGTCCCCCCTCTTTTACTCGCAGCAGTCATCAGGCAAGAGTCTAGTTACAATAGTAATGCTCGCTCTCCTACTGGCGCCGTCGGTTTAACTCAAATTATTCCAAGTTATTGGCAACAAACTTGTGCGGGGAATTTATATGATGAAACCACTAATATTCAATGTGGTGCTTATATCTTAAATCACTATTATCAGTCAGCTGATAGTTGGTTCAAGGCAACAGCTTATTATAATGTGGGACCAACTGGATATGAGCGAAGCTTCTGGACACGACACAAAGCAAAAAAATATGCTCGATCTGTGAAACGTCATCAGAAAACTTTAAAAAGTGCATTATAAATTCAGATCAAATAAAAAAAGCCCATCTATTAATGGGCTTTTTTACATAGTTAATTTTATTCGTCAAATAAACCTTCAAATAAAACAGAAGATAAATAACGTTCTCCGCTATCAGGAAGAATAACAACTATTGTTTTACCAGCATTTTCAGGACGCTCTGCAATTTTAGCTGCAGCAGCCAAGGCAGCTCCACTTGAGATACCTACCAAAATACCTTCTTGAGTTGCACAGTTTCTCGCCCATTGAATTGCTTCTTCACTATTCACTGGTAAGACTTCATCAACCAAATCTAAATCAAGATTTTTTGGAATAAAGTTTGCACCAATCCCCTGAATTTTATGGGGTGCAGGCGTAATACTTTCACCACTTTTAGTTTGAGTAATAATTGGAGACTCAGCAGGTTCAACTGCTACTGAGTACAATGGCTTATTTTGGACCTGTTCAAAATAACGAGAAATACCAGTTATCGTACCTCCAGTACCTACGCCAGCAACTAAAATATCAACCTGCCCACCTGTTGCTTGCCAAATTTCTGGGCCAGTTGTGTCCACATGAATTTGTGGATTGGCTGGGGTTTCAAATTGTTGTGGCAAAAAATAAACATCTGGCTGCTCAGTTGCTAATCGTACCGCTTCATCAACCGCACCTTTCATCCCTTTCGCCGGTTCAGTTAGAACTAAATTAGCACCTAAAGCTTTTAATACTTTTCTGCGTTCAAGACTCATGCTAGCTGGCATAGTCAAAGTAATTGGATAACCCTTCGCCGCCGCAACAAAAGCCAATGCAATCCCCGTATTACCACTAGTTGGTTCAACTATATGCATGCCTTCTTTCAACACACCTCTTTTTTCTGCATCTGCAATAAGTGCAGCCCCAATACGGCATTTCACAGAAAAGGCAGGATTACGACTTTCCACTTTCGCTAATACAGTTGCACCAGTTTTAATTAAACGGTTGATACGAACTAAAGGAGTATTACCAATAGCTTCTGCATTATTTGAATAAACTGCGATACCTAAATTATTGGGTGTTGGGAATTGTTGATCGGTAGACATGTTATATCCTTATTAGACTTGATATGAATTTCTTCCATTATAATCATATAAAGAATTATAGGTATAAATTCCGGGCAATAAAAGAAACACCCCCATTCGTTAGAACGGGGGTGTTTAGAATAATGAGCTGGCGATGACTTACTCTCACATGGGTAACCCCACACTACCATCAGCGCTAAGAGGTTTCACTTCTGAGTTCGGGAAGGGATCAGGTGGTTCACTCTTGCTATGGTCGCCAGCACAACTGGTATGGATACTTGCTTCGTTTTATTCACTGTGTGATACGTTGCGTTTTCCAAATCTTTACAGATGGGCTGATTGGTCTGATTTTTCGTTGTTCATTTTAGCTAGTAGTATAACTAAATCAAGTTGCTTTGCATGTTTATGAATCGATTGATGCTTCATATACAACTGCTTGGGTGTTGTATAGTCAAGCCTCACGAGCAATTAGTATTGGTCAGCTTCACATATCACTATGCTTCCACATCCAACCTATCAACGTCCTAGTCTCGAACGGCTCTTTAGAGGAATAAATTCCTAGGGAAATCTTATCTTGAGGTAGGCTTCCCGCTTAGATGCTTTCAGCGGTTATCCCTTCCGAACATAGCTACCCGGCGATGCGACTGGCGTCACAACCGGTACACCAGAGGTTCGTCCACTCTGGTCCTCTCGTACTAGGAGCAGATCCTCTCAAATTTCCAGCGCCCACGGTAGATAGGGACCGAACTGTCTCACGACGTTCTAAACCCAGCTCGCGTACCTCTTTAAATGGCGAACAGCCATACCCTTGGGACCTGCTTCAGCCCCAGGATGAGATGAGCCGACATCGAGGTGCCAAACACCGCCGTCGATATGAACTCTTGGGCGGTATCAGCCTGTTATCCCCAGAGTACCTTTTATCCGTTGAGCGATGGCCCTTCCATACAGAACCACCGGATCACTAAGACCTACTTTCGTACCTGCTCGACTTGTGGGTCTCGCAGTTAAGCGCGCTTTTGCCTTTATACTCTACGCGTGATTTCCGACCACGCTGAGCGCACCTTCGTACTCCTCCGTTACTCTTTAGGAGGAGACCGCCCCAGTCAAACTACCCACCAGACACGGTCCTCGTCCCGGATAACGGGACAGAGTTAGAACCTCAACATTACCAGGGTGGTATTTCAAGGACGGCTCCATTGGAACTAGCGTTCCAACTTCAAAGCCTCCCACCTATCCTACACAAGTAAGGTCAAAGTTCAGTGTCAAGCTGCAGTAAAGGTTCACGGGGTCTTTCCGTCTAGCCGCGGGTACACTGCATCTTCACAGCGATTTCGATTTCACTGAGCCTCTGCTGGAGACAGCGCCGCCATCATTATGCCATTCGTGCAGGTCGGAACTTACCCGACAAGGAATTTCGCTACCTTAGGACCGTTATAGTTACGGCCGCCGTTTACTGGGGCTTCGATCAAGAGCTTCGCTTACGCTAACCCCATCAATTAACCTTCCAGCACCGGGCAGGCATCACACCCTATACGTCCACTTTCGTGTTTGCAGAGTGCTATGTTTTTAATAAACAGTTGCAGCGGCCTGGTTTCTGCGGCTGTCGTCAGCTCAGGAAGCAAGTTCCATCACCAACAACAGCGTACCTTCTCCCGAAGTTACGGTACCATTTTGCCTAGTTCCTTCAGCAGAGTTCTCTCAAGCGCCTTGGTCTACTCGACCTGACCACCTGTGTCGGTTTCGGGTACGATTCCTGTGTAACTGAAGCTTAGAGACTTTTCCTGGAAGCATGGTATCAGCCACTTCACTGTACAAGTACAGCTTGCTATCGGATCTCAGTATAGAGTACCCCGGATTTGCCTAAGATACATACCTACATCCTTCCACCTGGACAACCAACGCCAGGCTGACTTAACCTTCTCCGTCCTCTCATCGCATTACACAGAAGTATTGGAATATTAACCAATTTCCCATCGACTACGCCTTTCGGCCTCGCCTTAGGGGTCGACTCACCCAGCCCCGATTAACGTTGGACTGGAACCCTTGGTCTTTCGGCGAACGGGTTTTTCACCCGTTTTGTCGTTACTCACGTCAGCATTCGCACTTCTGATACCTCCAGCATACTTCTCAATACACCTTCATCGGCTTACAGAACGCTCCCCTACCACTTGACTAATGTCAAATCCGCAGCTTCGGCACATAGTTTTAGCCCCGTTACATCTTCCGCGCAGGCCGACTCGACTAGTGAGCTATTACGCTTTCTTTAAAGGGTGGCTGCTTCTAAGCCAACCTCCTAGCTGTCTATGCCTTCCCACATCGTTTCCCACTTAACTATGATTTTGGGGCCTTAGCTGGCGGTCTGGATTGTTTTCCTCTTGACTACGGACGTTAGCACCCGCAGTCTGTCTCCCGGATAGTACTCATAGGTATTCGGAGTTTGCATCGGTTTGGTAAGTCGGGATGACCCCCTAGCCGAAACAGTGCTCTACCCCCTATGGTATTCGTCCGAGGCGCTACCTAAATAGCTTTCGGGGAGAACCAGCTATCACCAGGCTTGATTAGCCTTTCACCCCTATCCACAAGTCATCCCCTGGCTTTTCAACGACAGTGGGTTCGGTCCTCCAGTTAGTGTTACCCAACCTTCAACCTGCTCATGGATAGATCGCCTGGTTTCGGGTCTATACCCAGCAACTAAACGCCCTATTAAGACTCGATTTCTCTACGGCTCCCCTATACGGTTAACCTCGCTACTGAATATAAGTCGCTGACCCATTATACAAAAGGTACGCAGTCACACCACGAAGGTGCTCCCACTGCTTGTATGCATGCGGTTTCAGGATCTATTTCACTCCCCTCACAGGGGTTCTTTTCGCCTTTCCCTCACGGTACTGGTTCACTATCGGTCAGTCAGGAGTATTTAGCCTTGGAGGATGGTCCCCCCATATTCAGACAAGGTTTCACGTGCCTCGCCCTACTCGTCATCATTATGTGTGCCCTTTCGTGTACGGGAATATCACCCTCTACGTTCGCACTTCCCAGAGCGTTCCACTAAAACACACATAACTTAATGGGCTGATCCCCGTTCGCTCGCCGCTACTGAGGGAATCTCAATTGATTTCTTTTCCTAAGGGTACTGAGATGTTTCACTTCCCCTCGTTCGCCTTGCAACACTATGTATTCATGTTGCAATACCTACCTTAAAGTAGGTGGGTTCCCCCATTCAGAAATCTCCGGATCAAAGGATATTTGCCGCCTCCCCGGAGCTTTTCGCAGGCTATCACGTCTTTCATCGCCTCTGACTGCCAAGGCATCCACCACATGCACTTAATTACTTGACTATACAACCCCAAACAGTCGTCAACACCTACAAGTGAGTGTTGTCCGTGCGATTCTTCATCGCTACTATCTGTTGTTTGTGTACTTAAACACTGTACAGCTTCAATCTAAATTCATATACCAAAACGCTTGATTCAGTTAATTTGCTAGTTCTCAATTCATCTAGATTAATTGCTTAATCTAAACTCTTGAGTGAACAATTTATTTCAGACTCAATTTTGCCAATCTGTTAATGAATAAACACGCCTTCGTCAGGTCATGCTTAATACCGTGATACTTAAATCACAGAAGTTAATAAACCAAGACCGAAATCTCTATTTACTAATTTCTGTAATCCGAACTTCTCTTAAGTTCTGGTGGAGACTAGGAGAGTCGAACTCCTGACCTCCTGCGTGCAAAGCAGGCGCTCTACCAACTAAGCTAAGTCCCCAGCTTACATCATCAGTCATGTATCTTTTATCTATAACTTCAACCAGTCAAAGTCATGGTGGGTCTGACAAGACTTGAACTTGTGACCCCACGCTTATCAAGCGTGTGCTCTAACCAACTGAGCTACAGACCCTCAGATACATCTATGAAGAACAACTTGTTGTGGATTCTTACCAATCGTCAATCTTTCGTTAAGGAGGTGATCCAGCCGCAGGTTCCCCTACGGCTACCTTGTTACGACTTCACCCCAGTCATCGGCCACACCGTGGTAACCGCCCTCTTTGCAGTTAGGCTAGCTACTTCTGGTGCAACAAACTCCCATGGTGTGACGGGCGGTGTGTACAAGGCCCGGGAACGTATTCACCGCGGCATTCTGATCCGCGATTACTAGCGATTCCGACTTCATGGAGTCGAGTTGCAGACTCCAATCCGGACTACGATCGGCTTTTTGAGATTAGCATCCTATCGCTAGGTAGCAACCCTTTGTACCGACCATTGTAGCACGTGTGTAGCCCTGGCCGTAAGGGCCATGATGACTTGACGTCGTCCCCGCCTTCCTCCAGTTTGTCACTGGCAGTATCCTTAAAGTTCCCGACATTACTCGCTGGCAAATAAGGAAAAGGGTTGCGCTCGTTGCGGGACTTAACCCAACATCTCACGACACGAGCTGACGACAGCCATGCAGCACCTGTATGTAAGTTCCCGAAGGCACCAATCCATCTCTGGAAAGTTCTTACTATGTCAAGGCCAGGTAAGGTTCTTCGCGTTGCATCGAATTAAACCACATGCTCCACCGCTTGTGCGGGCCCCCGTCAATTCATTTGAGTTTTAGTCTTGCGACCGTACTCCCCAGGCGGTCTACTTATCGCGTTAGCTGCGCCACTAAAGCCTCAAAGGCCCCAACGGCTAGTAGACATCGTTTACGGCATGGACTACCAGGGTATCTAATCCTGTTTGCTCCCCATGCTTTCGCACCTCAGCGTCAGTGTTAGGCCAGATGGCTGCCTTCGCCATCGGTATTCCTCCAGATCTCTACGCATTTCACCGCTACACCTGGAATTCTACCATCCTCTCCCACACTCTAGCTAACCAGTATCGAATGCAATTCCCAAGTTAAGCTCGGGGATTTCACATTTGACTTAATTAGCCGCCTACGCGCGCTTTACGCCCAGTAAATCCGATTAACGCTTGCACCCTCTGTATTACCGCGGCTGCTGGCACAGAGTTAGCCGGTGCTTATTCTGCGAGTAACGTCCACTATCTCTAGGTATTAACTAAAGTAGCCTCCTCCTCGCTTAAAGTGCTTTACAACCATAAGGCCTTCTTCACACACGCGGCATGGCTGGATCAGGCTTGCGCCCATTGTCCAATATTCCCCACTGCTGCCTCCCGTAGGAGTCTGGGCCGTGTCTCAGTCCCAGTGTGGCGGATCATCCTCTCAGACCCGCTACAGATCGTCGCCTTGGTAGGCCTTTACCCCACCAACTAGCTAATCCGACTTAGGCTCATCTATTAGCGCAAGGTCCGAAGATCCCCTGCTTTCTCCCGTAGGACGTATGCGGTATTAGCATTCCTTTCGAAATGTTGTCCCCCACTAATAGGCAGATTCCTAAGCATTACTCACCCGTCCGCCGCTAAGATCAGTAGCAAGCTACCTCTCTCCGCTCGACTTGCATGTGTTAAGCCTGCCGCCAGCGTTCAATCTGAGCCATGATCAAACTCTTCAGTTAAAATCATTTTGTACCTTATTTAAAGACAAGGTACCAATTCTGGCTCATCAATTACTGACTTAAATTTCGCTCAAATAAACTTCGAGTAATTTAAACCAATCAATCAATGAAAATTATTTCGATTAATCAACCAGTAAAAATCCACACAAGTTGTTCTTCAATTCTCT